>JASGCP010000030.1 GCA_030053995.1 Phycisphaerales bacterium | reverse complement strand
ATGTCATAAAAACCCTTATCTGTGCTATATTGTCATACTTCCGTCCAGACACTAACTACCTGTCCGGAAAATACCCCCCACCATATTTTACCAACAATTATTTTTTAATCAATTCAGTAAATTCTATCTTAACTTCGCCCAAAATTGTCCAACAAATTAATCCCATCATCCAAACATTATGAAAAATAGATTGCTTCACTTAGTACTTATCATTTTAATACTGATGAACCTATCAGCTTTTACTAAAAAAACTGATCTTACAAAATCATTTAATAGCAATGATAAGCTCAAGCAAGACAACAATCTTGAAGATTCTATTTACTTTGCAGAATTACGGTATCGATTAGTAGGTCCTTTCAGAGGAGGAAGAAGTACGGCAGTTGTTGGTGATCCAGTACAGCCAAATGTTTATTATTTTGGCGGGACGGGTGGTGGTGTGTGGAAAACTTATGATGGTGGTAATAATTGGTCTAATGTTTCGGATGGCTATTTTGGTGGTAGTATCGGTGCAGTTGCTATTGCCCCGACCGATGACCGTATTGTTTGGGCAGGTGAAGGTGAGAATACCCTACGAAGCAACGAAAGTGAAGGGAAAAATGGCATTTGGAAAAGTGAGAACGCTGGGCAGTCGTGGAAAAATATGGGATTAGCTGATACAAGACATATTTTTAGAATTGTCGTGCATCCTACAAACCCCAATATTGTATGGGTAGCGGCAATGGGACACTCTTTCGGCTATAATAATGAACGCGGTGTTTTTAAAACAACAGACGGTGGTAAGACATGGCGTAAAGTCTTATTTATCAATGACTCTACAGGATGTAGCGATTTAGTATTATCTGCTACCAATCCCAATTTACTATACGCTGGTACTTGGCAGTTCATTCGCAAATCATATACTTTTAAAAGTGGTGGAAAAGGAAGCGGTCTCTACCGAAGCACGGATGGCGGTGAAACTTGGCAAAACATAACTAACAGCAAAGGGCTACCTACTGGTGAATGGGGCATTGTAAGTGTTTCAATATCCTATCAAAACCCTAATAAAGTATATGCACTTATTGAAAATAAAAATGGCGGATTGTATCTTAGTAACGATGGAGGGAAATCATGGGCATTGCAATGTAATAGTAGGGACATTACAGATAGGGCGTGGTATTTTTCAAAAATATTTGTCAATCCTAAAAATGATCAAACTATTTATTGTCTGAATTTGCATTTAGAAAAAAGTGTCGATAACGGCAAAACATTCCAGGTTGTTACTGACGGTCATGTTGATCATCATGATTTATGGATAGATCCTAATAATGATCAAAGAATGATTGTTGCACAAGATGGGGGTGCTCAAATATCAACTACAGGTGGTAATTTTTGGAATTCACTCAACAACCAGCCAACGGCACAATTTTATCGTGTTTCTACGGATAACGATTTTCCTTATCATATTTTAGGAGCACAACAAGATAATTCATCTGTACGCATTCTTAGTCAAACCTATTCTAATGGTATTTATAATAGTGATTTTACACATACTGCAGGATTTGAGTCAGGGTATATTGTAGCTGATCCCCTCAATCCTAATATCGTTTATGGTGGCAATTACGAAGGCATGCTCACCAAAGTTGATCATTCTATTTGTTTTTTTCATGAGGATGGTCAGTTATTAAAACATACAAACAATAACTACATTGATGTTTGGCCAGATGGGCTTTTTGGTGATCCTGCTATAAAGAAAAAATATAGATTCCAATGGAATTTTCCCATTCTCTTCTCCCCTACTAATCCCAAGAAACTTTACTGTGCCGCTAACTGTTTATTTGTTACTGAAAATGGCGGGCTTAGCTGGGAAAAAATATCACCTGATCTTACTCGAAACGATACAACCAAACAATTAGTACCCGGTGGCAATATAGAACAGGAAAATACTTCGGCAGAATACTACAGCACTATTTTTACAATTGCAGCATCAGTAAAAGAGCCGAATGTATTATGGACTGGTAGTGATGACGGATTAATTTATATATCGAGAGATACCGGTGCTACATGGATAAATGTAACGCCACCAGAAGCCCCAGAATACACTAAATGGAACAGCATCGAAACAAGTAAGTTTACTAATGGTAAAGCTTATATTGTTGGCATGAACTACATGAATGACGATTATCATCCGTACATTTTTAAAACAGAAGACTACGGTAAAACTTGGACAAAAATTATACAAGGTATCCCTGACAACTACTTTGCACGCGTTGTTCGTGCAGATCAGCAAAGAGAAGGATTATTATACGCTGGTACCGAATATGGCATGTTTATCAGTTATAACGATGGAAAAACATGGCACCCCTTTCAACTTAATTTACCCGTAGTCCCCATCACTGATTTAACTATTAAAAATAATAACTTAGTAGTGGCAACACAAGGACGGGCGTTTTGGGTATTAGATAACCTCAATTTCGTTCAGTCGAAAGACAGTTACAACTTAGCCAAAACAACTTTTTGCATTAAACCTTACCAATCATTTATCATTAATGGTACAGAAGATAAAACTATAACAAATGCCGGTCAAAATCCGCCTAAAGGTGTCGTGTTTGATTTTTGGTTAAAAAAATATGAACCTCAAGATCGACTTACAATTGTCATAAATAACAAAGATGGCCTATTTATTGATTCCTTTACGAACCAATCAGGTAAGGACTTGGATTGCCATGACCAAATGAACGAGTGGGTGTGGAATATGAAATACCCACAATGGCAATATCCAGCTAAAGACCTAATTACCATACCCTCACCACACGAAATTGCAAAGATCGATTCGCCAACCGTTCCAGTAGGGCAATATCAAGCCTTCTTCTATTTTAAAAATGATACAGTAATGGTGCCTTTTGAAATTTGTAAAAATCCGCTCATTAATTTATCTAATGAAGAATATAATCAGCAAAGCCATTATCTATTACGCATAAGAAATCTTTACGCTCAAACAATGACGCTTGTTAGAAATATTTACTGGTATCAAAATAAAATCAATATCCTGATAACAAGTATAGCGGACAATGATCAATACGCAACGATTAGAAAATCATTACAGACACTCAAAGGACAATTTTCACAAATAGCCGATTCCTTACATCAAGAAAGTAATAATACATCTACATACGATGATATAGACAAACCACTAAAATTAGATCTTAATTTATACACACTTTATAATTTAGTAGAAGGGAATCAACAGCCAACAGCAAGTCAGATAGCAGTCTATGATTTGTTATTGAATAAATTTACAAGATTAAAAAACAACTATTTGCAACTAAAGGATACCATAAATAAAATTAATAATGAGGTTATTGAGCAAAAGGTACCATGGCTTATGGGACCGAATATAGAGTGATTGGACGGACTATCTTATCTAAAAGTAGTAAACTGGATTACAGAAATAAGGTTATTCTAAGCTACAAGTTATTGGAAAGAATTTTGTGGTGCGAGGCGGGATCGAACCGCCGACACAAGGATTTTCAGTCCTTTGCTCTACCGACTGAGCTATCGCACCAACAAGTAAAAGAACATCAAATAGGGCAAATGTACAAATAAATTAAATAATAAAAAATTGTTTAATTTTAATTTTTCATAAAAAACCTAAATACAAGTAATTTGGACATAAAAAAAGTTTTGGTTACCGGTGGGGCAGGATTTATAGGCTCACACACGGCGGTTGAACTCTTAAATACCGGATTTGAATTGGTTGTTATAGATAACTTTTCAAATTCAGAGCCATGGATAATCAAACAAATAGAATCAATCACGCAAAAAAAAATCAGTTTTTATCAAGCAGATGTTACAAACCAGCTCTCTATACAAGATATTTTTAACAAAGAAAAGCCTGATGTTGTTATCCATTTCGCCGCTTATAAATCCGTTGGCGAATCTGTTACAAAGCCTTTAATGTATTTTCAAAACAATATAGATTCACTCATGGTTATTTTATCGTGTATGAGCCAATCAAATTGCAAAAAACTCGTATTCTCGTCATCTTGTACTATTTATGGTAATAATCATCCCAATCCATTAATTGAAGATTATGCCTTTAGCGATTTACCACATGCTTATGGTAGTAGCAAACAAATATGCGAAACCATATTGCAAAAAACAACGATAGCAAATCAATTCAATATTATTTCTTTACGCTATTTTAATCCCATTGGTGCACATCCGAGTGGTCTTTTAGGAGAATTACCTAAAGGCACACCTAATAATATTATGCCCTATATAACACAAGTAGCGATAGGAAAACTGCCTTTTTTAACAATATTTGGTAATGATTATCCCACCCCTGATGGTACATGCATAAGAGATTATATTCACATTTCGGACTTAGCAGAAGCCCATGTTTTTAGTTGCAAACGATTGTTAACAAGTAACATAGCCCCCCCTTATGAAGTTTTTAATTTAGGTACAGGTACGGGCGTTTCCGTTTTAGAGCTCATCAATCATTTTGAGACTGAAAATAACGTTAAAATTCCTTACAAAATTGGTCTAAGGAGACCGGGCGATGCCGTTTGTACTTATGCAAATCCAGAAAAATCGAAAAAAAATCTTAAATGGGAAGCCAAGCGGTCAATCAAAGAAATGGTAAAAGATGGGTGGCGATGGCAACTTTTTATCAAATAGAACGTGCTATAAATGGGTAGTGGTTTAATTAAGTATTTTTACCAAAGCAACCACAGCGTGCATTTTATTTTTTTCTATTAAGGGTTAGGTGATATAAAACAGTATGAGACCATAATCACTTATTAATCGCTTATATATTTTTGGTAGGTGTATTTTGTTGATAGAACATATAAAATGGATTACCAAAATCCATAAAATATTTTAAAATATAATTTTTTTATATTAGCTTTGCGGGGAATTTAACTTGTTAAGGGTTTACTAAAATTATGCGTTTCGTGCAAAAAAAAACAGGCTCACTTTTAGTGATATATTTTTTATTTTCCTTCTTAAAGGTAGAGGCAACTTCGCACACTATTTTTTTTACTAATCAGCAGTCGAAAGTGATTTATAAGAAAAAAATTAATCAAATTGACTCGGTAACTATTTCGTCTTCAAATATCAATAATGATACAACAATATTAAAAAAAAGGGTCGCTGATTCTAATGTTTTGGTATTAGTTTTTTTAGAAATGGGTGGGGAACAATGGCATAGAAAAGATGGCTGGTTAACAAAAGCTCCTATTACACAGTGGTATGGGATTAAAGTTACTAACAATCGTGTTGTAAGTATTGATCTCCATAGTAATCATTTACAAGGTCAACTAATTGATGATATATGTGATTTAGATGAACTAACCGATCTCAAGCTGTACAATAATTATATTTATGGGCAATTACCTGAACAAATAGGGAAAATTAAAAAACTTAGTGCCTTGTGGTTATCTGGTAATGCTTTTACTGGACAATTGCCAGAAAGCTTATTTAATCTTTCTAAATTAACATCATTAGGTTTGGGTGCCAATAGATTTGTTGGCGAATTACCCGATAATTTCGGTAATTTAAAAAATTTAAAGAAGTTAATTATATCAGCTAATTCATTTTCAGGTAATTTACCCAGTAGTATTGGTGATTTAAAAAATCTAGAGGAATTTGATATTAGTAATAATCAATTTATAGGTGTTATTCCATCTTCATTGGGCGATATGATCAGTTTAAAATTTTTGGGGTTACATTATAATTTTTTTAGTGGCAACATCCCTAAATCAATTGGTAAATTGATACACCTGCAAGAGTGCTATATGTACAGTAATCAGCTGACTGGTCCTATACCATCTGAAATTGAGGGATGTACTTATATACAAGTACTTGACTTGCACAATAATTTTATCAGTGGTGCTATTCCCGGTAGCTTAACACAGTTAACTAACTTGGTTGACATAGATTTTACCAATAATCAACTAACTGGTGTTATACCTAAAAACATAGGTAATCTTGTTCGATTAAGAGAGTTATTTCTTGGTAAAAACCTTCTTACAGGTCCCATACCTGTGTCGATTGGTAACTTAGTTAATTTAAGATATATCAACTTGGAAAGGAACTTCCTAACAGAAGCAGTCCCAGATGATATTATTAAGTGTGTATCTTTAGAAAGTATTAAAATATCCTATAATAATTTTGATGAAGAAAAGAACTCTAAGAGGGTGCGTATTTGGTTGTTGCTCAGGGATATTCAACTAATTAAATCTGATAAGTACCGTGAAGGGGATATTTATGTAGATTAACAATTGCCTAATCCGTTGCTTATATTTTGTTTTCAATAGTTTAACAAGTAGTGTTTTTTATTGCCCTTATGTGTAATAGACTATTATCAAGGATAACTAATTAGCCAATGAAACAGTTTTTTTATGGACTTTGAAAAACTTATGTAACTTTGTACAACCATACAACGATAAAAATTTTAAATATACCTTTATGCGACCAGTGCGATTTAATATTAATAAAAAGCCGGTTAATCTTACCGATAGTGTGATGATGGCTGATATGCCACCGGGTCATTCGGGAGAAGGTTTTTTTGCTACTCAGTTGAGTCATGTCGTTGGATTAGCAAGAAAAAATTCTATTTGGCCATTACCATTTGCTACATCATGTTGTGGTATTGAATTTATGGCGACCATGGCTAGTCACTATGACTTAGCAAGATTTGGAAGCGAACGATTAGGATTTTCGCCTCGTCAATGTGATTTACTAATGGTGATGGGTACAATCTCTAAAAAAATGGCTCCCGTTTTAAAACAAGTATATTTACAAATGGCTGAACCGAGATGGGTTTTATCTGTCGGTGCCTGCGCTTCTTCAGGTGGTATTTTTGATACATACAGCGTACTTCAGGGTATTGACCAAGTTATTCCTGTTGATGTATATGTTCCAGGGTGCCCCCCTCGTCCTGAAGGCATTATTGATGGTATCTTAAAAATACAAAATATCATTCAAAATGAAGATGTAAGGCGTCGCAGTAGTCCTGTTTATCAAAAACTTATGCAAGAATATAATATTCAATAATTTTTTTACTATGGTAATTACCAACGATGAGCTACAAAAACAATTAGAAGAAAAATTTGGTGCAGATATATTAACTTTTGTAAAACCATCAGACCGTTTGTCTTGTATTGCACCCAAATCGTATAATCTTAAAATCTTACAACTTCTGTTTGATCATTATAATTTTAAGTTTCTTAATGATTTAACCGCTGTACACTACCCTGATAATATAGGTGGTGAATTAGCCGTTGTTTATCATATTAGTAATTTGCAAGATAAGGTTTACTTTAGGTTAACTGTTTTTACATCCATTGGCGAGCCTGATGTTTTTACTGCCACCCAACTGTTTTCAGCAGCTAATTGGATGGAACGAGAAACTTATGATTTCTTTGGCGTTCAATTTATTGGTCATCCTAATCTCAAACGCATCCTAAATGTCGAAGAGATGACCTATTATCCTATGCGTAAAGAGTATCCATTAGAGGACCAAACTCGAAAAGATAAAGATGATCAGATGTTTGGTAGATAGATTTTTTAAAATCACATTTTAAGTTATTTATTCAAGTAGTGTCTGAACATGTTCGTGTGTTTTAATGACAGTGTAGTAGCTATAATAGGAATGCTAGGCGTAAAAAACCAACCAACAATAGGTATTGCTTTAAGAAAAAAATCACCCGCACCAATGCCTATCGATAGACCTTTGTTTTGATTGATAAAATGATTATCCTTTTGAAAACTTGCAAAAAACAAATACAGGCTTTGTGTTTCTATGATCGTATAACCATTATAAAAAACTTCAATAGTAAAAGCACCAAGGGGCATGAACCAACCAATGATAGGAATAAAACTAAAAAAAAAGAATATTAAAAAAAAAAGAATCTGCCAACAGAAATTTTTTACGCAAAAAAATAAAGTATTAATAAAATACAATAGAAATTGATAAATAGACTTTTTAGTATCCAGCTGAAATACTTTATCTTTCACTTTACTACTAAATAGATATAGAAAAGGGCTCATGAACAGTAGCCATGCGAATTTTAAAATTGACAAGAGGGTGATAAATAAAATTATATATAAACTAATACCATGGAATACTGAAAAATAGCTTAAAAAACTATCTTGATCAATATTTGCTAAAATCAATCTAAGTCCTGAAATAGTGCAAATCCAAGTAAGTATCAAATTCAAATAAGTAATAATAAAATACAATGAAATAATGAAGAATAGAACATAACACAGACCCAAAAAAATAACCCATGGTAATAATTGGTATTGTTTTATTTTCTTAAAAGACGCATTATATGATCTTATACAAACAATAATATCTTTAAACATAAAATTAATATTGTGGCATGGACATCAACAAATAAGTTTACCAAATTCAACTATTTAAACATCTACCTTATACTTTCAATTTGGGCATCAAGGTCATGACAAATAGATTCAAGGATAGTATAAGAATAATATAAAGGGGTAACTTAACAAGAGGACATTCACCTTGGCGACATATAGAAAAAATAGCCGTATTACGAATAGCCCACGATAAATTAAAGAAACCTAAAAAAACATTAATTCTTTTTGTTATGATCCATGGCAATAAAAAGCATACCATCATGCATAAGCCTAAAAACAAATACAAATAAGCAGGTTTACCAAAATCAAGGTATTCATTTACTTGACCGTTAAAACCATTTATTATTTTATTTGAAGATGGGACAATAATCCAAGTAAAATTACACAAAGCGATGATGAGCAGGATACTTAAAATACCAATAACTTGCGAATATTTCATTAGTCACAATTTTTAGCGTGCAATACTTAATGTTTAATTATCATCAATTGGTACATGGCAGGGCTGTCTATGTTTTGGTCCGCCCCCATCTTGAGCTCTTTTACAAATAGCGGGCAAAGAATTGTAGGAGTCTATTGTTGCACTATCACTCTTAGTATCAAAACCTGCATTATTTACTGCTACTTTGAGTTCTTCTAAAGTTACTCTTTCGGGATGATATTGAATTTTAAATGATCCGTTAAGAAGATTAAACCTTATTTGTATAATAGCACTTTCCCAGACCTGATCACTTTGACGATAAAGATAATTTTCCAATATATCTTTACACTGCCAACAACGGAGGTTCGCACTGGTATCAACATACCATTTAGGTTTCCCTATTTGTGCGAAAACTAATGACGAGACTAGTAAATTAAGGATTATAAAAACTAAAAATCGCTTTTTCATTTTACATAGGTATGAAAAAAATCGTTAGCGATATTGTTACGATATTGCTAACGATTTTAAAATAAATAATATTTCAAAAAGCACCAACTATTTACCTTTTTTTTTAGCTTTTTTTTCTGCTAATTTCTTTCTTACAGCATCTTTAATTTGTTGATTAGCATTGCCCATACCATTCATGCCACCAAATTGGAATGGTTGACTTTTTACTGTGGTGTCCCTAACATGGAATACGGTTAAAGTAAATTTCAAGTCGGCGTATGGCGGAATATTAGGTGGTGCACCTTGAGGACCATAAGCATTCATAGCGGGTATATAAAGCGTCACTTCTTCGTCCTCTTGTAATAAAGGGATTGTTTTTTGCCATCCTGCGATAACGGTTGGTTGACCAACTACATAATTAAAAGGTTGCATGTGATGAAATGATGAATCTTCATTACTATCAAATTTCTTATCATTTGATAACAAGGCACCTGTATAATAAATAGATACCGCTTTTCCAGAATCAGCACGTTTACCGTTACCTTCTTTGGTTATGCTATAAAAGTTACCGTCAGCGGTTTTCGTATAAAAAACATTGTGTGCTTTTAAGTCACCTTCAATTTCCGCTATTTCCTGCTCCTTTTCGTGTTCTGATTCTTTATTATAATCAGCTAACATTACTTGATTGTTAGGAAATGTATCTAAAACATCTAAATCACAAATAATATGTCCTTTTTTAGCAAAAAGATTATTGTACTGAAGGATATGCATAGTAACCAACTTATCAACACTTAAAGACACGCGTACATTGTCCCCTACATGTAAATAAGGTAAAACGGATACGAAAGTGTAATACTTTGATTGAGCCGTATCAACCTGAATATAGGCAGGAATTTTACCGTAGGTAGAATTTAATATTGAGTCTTTACCTTGTACATAAAACTTTACATTAAATTTTACCAAATTACCATTTTTTAGTGTGACATCTGTACTACCATGTTTTGTTATTTTATATGAAACACCACTAGCGGTAGTTTTGTAACCGAAATTACAAGAGGTAATTAAAAAGGTGCTTACCAACAACACCATTAAGACTAACTTTTTCATGATTTAAACTAATTGATTTTTGTATTGATAAATAATTTCTTTAAATTTTCTTAAAGCAATGGGCAATGATTCCTTACTGCGTCCACCGGCAGCGTTAACATGTCCACCACCTTCAAAATGTTCGCGTGCAAAGATACTAACATTAAAGTTACCCGTACTCCTAAAACTCCATTTTCTTTCTTCCTGTCTATCTATTACTAAAGCACCAAATTTAATGCCTTCTATGGTCATTAAATAGTTCACTAAAGATTCTGTATCTCCAGTTTTAATTTCATATTTAAGTATATCCTCAAAAGGAATAGCCATATAAGCCGTATTGAGTTCATAACAAACTTCTAAACGATTAAGCAAAGCATTACCAATAAATCGCAATCTAGTTTCTAAAAAATTGTTAAACAACTTATTGTAAATTGTGGCAGGGTCGGTTCCTAATGCTAATAAATGAGCAGCCATCTGATGCGAGCTTGTTTTTGTTGTATTCAAACGAAAGGATTGTGTATCAGTCAATAGTCCTGTGTATAAACAAGTTGCTATCGTTTGGTTTAATAAATGGTGCCATGGCGAAGAAGCAATATATTCGTAAACAATTTCAGCGGTTGATGATTTACCGGGTGTACAGATACCATAGTTAAAACTTTCTAAATTGGGTTCAGTATGATGATCAATAAGCAATTTGATGCAAGTGCTTGATGACAATACCGATTCGAGTGTCTTCGTTCTATTGAAATGATTACAATCCAAACAAAACAAAACATCAGCGACCTGTAATAATTGTTTAACCTCTTCTACTTGCTTTTCAAAATCAATAACCTTATCAATACCTGGTAAAAAATCGAGGAATTTTGCCCAATTAGTAGGGGAAACAACCGTAACATCGTGTCCAAGGGCAACCAAAAAATGATATAATCCTAAAGAAGATCCCATTGCATCACCATCAGGCTTTTGGTGGGTAGTAATGATAATTCTTTTTGGAATTTTTTGAAGTTCTTTGTTATATAGGTAAAGCGGTTCCATACTATTAAAATGCAAAGTTAGTTTATATTTAAGACAAAGTAAAATTTTTACATAACAAAAGATAATCTTGTTACTATACCCAAAATTTGTATCTATTGTTTATATATCCTATAAAGTACCTGTACAATTACAATAAATTTTATTATAGTCAGGATTATCAAATTATGAAATAATAACCATCATCAATATCAATGCTCTTCAAAAATATTGATTGTATATGAATTTACAAATAGCCATTCTCATTCAGATAGTAAATCAGCATAAGCCTGTCTCAACTCGTTCAACGCATGCGTATCTTTTACATCCTGAGCAATTTTTATTCCAGCTTGATACCACTTAATTGCTTCCTCATTATGTGACAGCCGTTCATGTGTTTTAGCTAAATGATAATAAGAACCAACAAATTGCGGTTGTTCTTGTAACAAATTTTCTAACACGGCAATGGCAAGAGTATCATTTCCTTGCTTAATATATTCTAAAGCCATAGCATGTCTCAAAAAAGCGTCATGCGGTCTTTCTTTTAAAAACTCTTGTAGCTTAGCTAATCTATCAATGGATGGGTGCATCTATAACAGGATAAAATAAAAAAAAAATACCATTTATAAAACGGATAAAGTAAGAGATATTAATTAATTCAATTTTACTACATGCCTTCTAACAAGAACGGCACGAACAGGATTGTGTAAAATTTCGGATAGTTCTTTTAATACACTAACGCTATCCTTTAGCGTCATCCTTTTATAAATGTACAATCTATAAATGTGTCCGCCGTATTCATTTTGTATGCTATCCATTTGGCTAACGGTCTCTTCATCGACTTTTCTTTTTTCCGTTAATATGTGATTACGATTAACTGATTCATAAAAATAAACTTTGTATAACGACAAATCATTATTATTACCCGCACCAATTTCTGCCTCAGCTATATCAGTATTATTCGGCTCAGTAGTCCCATTATATTCAACTTTTTTGTTGCCACCGGTATTTTTATCGACATGATCGTCAGTAGTAGCATGAATTATTGGACTATCCTTTTTTGTAGTTGTTGGAATATCGCCATTTTGGGTACGAGGTGCTTCATGATTGCCCTGCCCTTCTGATGCAATAGTTTTCTCTACATTTTGGGTTTTATTATTAAAATTAGTAATTATTAACACAATGCAGACAACACTTAAAACAACTATTAACACTTTTTTATTATCCCATGGGTACCACGGATATTTAGCTTTATTTTGTTTGTATTGATCATTAGGTATTGTATCATCAACTTTATTTTCTAAATCTTGTGCATTAAGTTGGTATGATGGACTATTTTCAATTGTCTTGTGTGATACACTTGTAGCAATAGGATTATTTTTGTCTATAACGGGACTCGAATTAACAGATAAACCAAGGTTGTTGCGATTTTCTATTTTTTTTTTATCACTCTTTGTTCGATCAAAGTTTGCAACTAAATAAAATACACCATTATTCTTTTTGTTCAAAACTCCTACATTATCAATGGTATAAGGTTTGCCAAGATTAACTAATTCCTTCACTCTAATACCGTGGTCTTCAATTGAGGAGCGACATAAGCTCTTTGGTTTACCGGTTCTCTGAATAACAAAATCTAAAAAGGCTTCGTCAATAGGTGCTTTAGGGTTCGGTGTAAATACAACACTACTATGTTTTTTGTTATCCTTATCATTTTGAACCGTCTCTAATATATCCTTACTGTTACCTTCTTCATTAACTTCTAATTGTCCAATAAGATACAATGATAAGGTAGAATGGACACTTAGAAACTTAAAAATTAACTCATCAAGATTATCCATGCTTAGATTTATTTTTTAGGTATAAAAACACATAAACACAGTTATGGTGTATAATATAATATGAGCATATATTTTTACACTATTACCAATATAAGCTATTACCAATATAATTTAGAAGTTAAAAATATATCGTAAGGATTTTTTGAGAGATAGATAGCACACTTTCAAAGTTATCTATTCATCATCCTCATTAACCAAAATTCGACCACAATACTCACACGAAACTATTTTTTTTTGTTTTCTAATTTCTATTAGTTTTTGGGGGGGAATAGAACAAAAGCAACCGCCACAAGATTCCCTATTTGTATTTACAACAACAAGTTTATTTTGATAAGCATTTCTAATTTTTGTGTAGCTATCTAAAATAGTTTTATCAATTTTTTTTACACAATCACTTTTAGCTTCCGTATAGCCGATAATATCCTTTTCATTTTCCTTAATAATACCATTTAATTCTTCCTCTTTATGTTTGAGCAAACTTTCTTTTTCAGCAATTATTTTATTTACGGATTCTAATCCTCTTATTTTGGCTTGCAAAGCAACTTCGGCATCAACAATTTCTCTTTGTGTTAATTTTATCTCAGATTCCTTATCAGATTTTTGTTTATTGATTGATTCAAACTCACGATTATTTTTGATATTATCACTTTGTTTCTCATACTTCTTAAGTATCGCATCGCCATCTTTTACAAGCGTTTTTTTCGTAACAATAAATTCATTAATACCGTTAATTTCTGCTTCGAAGTTATGTTTTTTGGCTTTTAAATTATTTAACTCTTTTTTTAGTTCTTCAACCATTTGTGGTAAGGTTCCTTTCATCATCTCAATATCATCTATTTTAGTATCCAACTTCTGCAAAGCAATGAGCTGTGCTATACTCTTGGGAATATTCACTTCAATAGATTTTGTAGTGGTCATTGTTTAAACTTTTTGCTTTGAAATATAATTAATAGAAATATAACATTTAAAGATACGAAGGTACATATTTTTTGTCAAAATAAATGATACTTTCATTTATTTTCATAAAAACTTATAAAAGATTAGGATACATGATACAAATGATCATCCGATCGTTCAAAGAAAAAATGCAAAAATGTAGGATTATAGACTATCCCCTATCGTTATTCCATGATTACCCTAGTGTGGATTATCTTACAATTTAGCTAAATGATAAAGCACTAAGAAAGGATGAATGGAATATGAATTTACGGACCCGCTACTCGCCCCACCTGCTTGTTTTAATTTGAAAACCAGCGATGTCTAATATTCGATCAACAACCGTTAAAACTAAGTCATCTATACTCGTTGGACAATTGTAAAAATGTGGATTAGCCGGGCAAACAATTCCGCCGGCAAGTGTTACTAATTCCATATTTTTAATGTGAATTAAATTATAAGGCATATCTCTCAAAACAAGAATTAACTTTCGTCTTTCCTTTAAAATTACATCGGCCGCCCGCGTCATTAAACTATCACTAGTACCGTGTGCTATTCTACCTAATAGCCCCATACTACAAGGAACGATAATCATGGTTTGGTAATTAGAAGACCCCGAAGCGAAGGGGGCCGAATAATCATTATTTTCAAAATAACGCCAAGGGTAATGCTTGTAATGATCATTTTTTAATTCTTGTTCCCATATAGTTTTAGCATTGGTTGTCATCACAACAGCCAAGGTATCAATCTGATGAGCATAGCTTAACAGTTTATTCAGCAAAAGTTGAGCATATAAAGAACCACTAGCCCCTGCAATAGCAATTACAATTTTATGTTTTTTTGTAGTGTCAAGTAGCATAAATTTAGTACTAACTAATTGTTTGTTTGTACAAAACCAATTATACCTATTACCCGTATTACCAGAAATTAGTTTTTATTTTCATAGATCAAATAATAGCCCATAAAATACAACTATACATGATCATTATATTTGCCAAAAAAATTACTGAACACCAAAACAAATCAAGAAAAAATATCTACCGTTTAAGATTAGCCGACACCTAATTATTTTCGATAATATTTTTAGTATTCTAACTATTCGATCTTTTCAAAGTCGGGCGGACTGGATTCGAACCAGCGACCCCTTGCACCCCATGCAAATGCGCTACCGGACTGCGCCACCGCCCGATTGAAAGAAAATAGAACGAATTTACATAAATAAACTTGAAAAATTAATTTATTATGCTACCTTTGTAAAATTTTTATGAACCGTGAAACTATTATTAGAACAAGTAAAAATCGTAGATCCACGATCTAAATATAACAACCAAATTAAAGACATAGTATTTTTAGATGGAGTTATTAAAAGTATTCAAGATCAAGCGGTTAATAATAAAGACTCCTATGATCGTATTATTAGTAAGAATAATTTATCTATTTCATTAGGCTGGGTGGACTGCTTTGCTGATTTCTGTGATCCCGGATTTGAATTTAAAGAAGATATTGAAACTGGAAGTCTTGCGGCCATGGCAGGTGGCTATACGAGTGTATGCATCGTGCCAAACACTATGCCTAGTTTACAAAATAAAACGCAAATTGATTATATCAAAAACCGTAGTCAGCATTTACCAATTACTATCTATCCAATCGGTAGCATTAGTAAAAATGAATTAGGACAAGAGTTAGCAGAAATGTATGACCTATACGATCATGGAACGATTGCATTTAGCGATGGTTGGCATCCCTTGAATAACAGTGGTTTATTATTAAAAGCGTTATTATATATTAAACGATTTAATGGCACGCTGATACAAGTTCCCATTGAGGAGTCGATTAGTAAATATGGCTTAATAAACGAAGGAGTAGTATCCACAAAACTAAGGTTATTGGGCATACCTACCGTTAGTGAAGAAATAGCCGTCAAGCGCGATTTAGACTTATTAAAATACACGAATAGTAGGTTACACTTTTCAGGGGTTAGTTCCCCGCATGCTATTGATTCTATTTATCAAGCAAAAAAAGAGGGCTATTCTGTAACCTGTAGTGTTACACCTTACCATCTATTGTATTGCGATGAAGACATTGTAAATTATGATACCTTTTTTAAAGTTAATCCGCCCCTTCGATCTAAACAGGATATGCTTGCTTTGCGTACAGCAGTGTTAGCAGGGAAAATAGACTGCATTGCTTCGCATCATCGTCCGCAAAACTATGACAGCAAGATATGTGATTTTGCGAGTGCCAACTGGGGCATGATTACCTTACAAACGGCTTTTGCAATGGTTCAGGATGCCTTGCCAACGATTACGAGCAACCAAATTGCAGAACTATTCACTTATAATTCCAGAAAAATATTCAATATACCAACCGCTACAATCGAAGAAAAACAATGTGTAGAAATTACCATATTTTCAGAGACAGACACCACCGAGTTAACGGTAGCCAACAACAAAAGTAAATCGGCGAATACCCCATGCTACAATAGACACTTACGGGGCAAAGTCATAGGCATTTATGCGAAAAATAAACTTATCATTAATTAAAAGAATATATGTATCAAAATAAACCGCACATTAAAAAAGGACTTATTGTAGCAATCCTGCTTATAATTATTGATATTATCACCCATTTTTTAAATATTGCTCAAACACAACATCAATTTATAAATGTATTCACTTTGTGTATTTTATTATTTGCAGCTTCTAATAGTTCATTCACTTTTACCCGAAACTTATTAGATGACAATGAGCCCATTACTTTTATGAACCTTTTTTTGCACGGCTTCAAAGTAGTAGTGGTAGCAACGGCTATTTATTGTTTATACTTTTTATTGGCTATAAAACTCATATTCCCGAATGATATGGATACTTATTTTAAACTGATGCTTGATCAAATTCAAAAAGCGAAAGTCCCATACGATAGCAACTATGTAGATCAAAATCAGAGTCTCATTGAAAAAATCATTAGTATTTCTATGTTAGCCGGCATTATTATACTCAACTTATTAGTGGGTGTACTCGGGGCTTTGATTGGTGCTGTTATGGGCATGATGTCAATAAATGACAAAAGAAAATTAAACTAATTAAGAATAATGCTTCCTACTCTATTCTATACATCCTTTATAAAAAATGTTTCATATCATTACTTCCCCACTCTCTATTATCGGCTCAACGGCCAGCGTATCGATTCTTTCATCTGTTATTCTCGTTTGGATCAATAATAGTTATAATAGAAAAGCAAAACTTGATGAATTTAATAAAGCAAAGGAACTAAAACGAGCTGAATTTGAAAATGAAAAGGTATTAAAACTACTTGATATTGATAGGGACCTCAAAGCACCTTTACTTTTTGATTGCTGGAATAAGATCAGAAAATATTATGTTGAAATAACTACCGATGTTTATGCTATAGTTGGTGCTCCAACAAAAGATGATGATGCGTTAGTAAGGTATGCGGTAGATTACATTCGCACCGGTAAAAAAACTGAAAAGATGGAGGAAAAAGAAAATCAAAAAACTATAATTGGCGATGCACAAACCGTTGATGAACATACCATTTATGTAAAGAACCTATTTAAAGAAGCACAACAAAATATTGAACCCCTCCTTTTTAAATGCGAGCTAATTTTAGATAAAGAGAAATCAACCTACTTAAATCAACTATATAAGGAAATTAACCTTCTCTGTAAAGATATATTAATCAGAAATGAAAACCTAAGCAAAAACACCAACACTACTGAACAGAAAAAATATGAACAGTTACAAAATAAAAGCATTGAAACACAAATAGCCCAAATTTCCTCTATGATAGAAATTGCAAAAGATTCTATTAGTAAATCATTTTTGAAATAGCTATCGCCCGATGTGTAAGACTAATAGCATACGCAATTAGTCTTACACATCAATTGCTATATTAGTATTCAGTGCCCTTATTAATGGCAAAAATAGTCTTAGAGAATCCGGGCGGACTTATCCTAGTAACCGTTTTACCCATATCTTTAGTAATCATTGCTAAACCATTAGTCCCTGCTGCAAAGAAGTATAAACTACCGTCATCTTCTTCCTCATAGCTAATATATACACTTCTGATAGTATCCATATTGGACATATTAGGATAATTAATGCGCGTAATTAAAGGTACAGCAGTAGAAGGATTATACTCTTTAAATGCCCAATACCCTTTTGTTCCTGCAAATAAGAATACAGTATCACCAACGATTGGAAAAGGCTCATAAACATCTGAATAAATATCCGATTCTACATACTGAAATATTGTATTGGGATAACGACCATTATAAAACGAAATACCAAAAATATTATTACCGACTAAAGGATCATACCATTTGTAAGACGAGTCACCTGCATTTGCTGGTCTAATACTACCAGACATAACAAACTGAAGAGTCGGCGAATAAACATGAATGATCGTATAAATATCACCCGTTGTTGTTCTTGAAGTAGCATTAGCCAAGGTATTACTTGCCGTATTTGTTTGCTGTTGTAAATTTAATCTAGAAAATACCCCCCCTTCGCCTGCCATCAATAAAACCGTATCATAAGCATCTATAGCATACAACGGGGTTGATATGGGATTAGTCAACATTTGATCAGTCCAAGTCATACCACCATCTTGCGAAATTAGCAACAAATTCGTAGTACCATTCCATACAAGGATGTAGCCATCTAGCTGATTAACAAATTTCACAGCACGCAGACTAAATAAAGACAACATACCGGTAGTTTGCACTTTCGCCCTTTCCCATGTCATTGCATTTGGGTCATCACTGATAAAAATAATACCACTATCCCCAACAACAATAAACCGATCGTACTCTCCTTTTACAGACACATTAGTTATCTTATTTAGATTTTTATTAGTATTTGTCTTAATCGTTGTCCATGTATTGCCATCATCATTTGAGACTGCTAAAAAACCTGCTTCACCAGATACAACCAAAGGTGTTTCAGAAGAGCTACTGGTACTATCGACTTTTTTTGTACAACCACTAATTGTAGCAAATAGTGCAATAAAAAATAAAGTAAAAAGATAGGGTAAATGCTTTTCTATGATTAGTAAATCTTTCTTTAATTGCAGACGCATATTTTTTTATAACTTAATTTTATTACAACAACAAAATAGAAACGGCACAGTATAACGGCTAAATAATAGTTTTTTTGTACAAGATCAATTACGCAAAGGTATTTTTTTTTTTCGATTTTTCAAAATCTTGCTGTGCATTACAATTTAATTAGTTTTTGGTATTGAGGCATAGCCAAGCAAGCTCAAACACGACAAAATATAAACAATACTAATGTAGCTACAAATACAAATAGATATTAAGGGCTCTATGACGAAAAGGGGGGTAAAATGTTAGAAGTTTGATGACTTTAAAAATGATAATTTGGTATTTTATAA
>JASGCP010000029.1 GCA_030053995.1 Phycisphaerales bacterium | reverse complement strand
AAAATACCAAATTATCATTTTTAAAGTCATCAAACTTCTAACATTTTACCCACCCCCTTTTCGTCATAGAACCCCAAATATTAATACGGTGTAGCTGGATCATTAACCGTAGTGGGTTTAAATATATCCGTAGAAGACTGGCGCGGTGAATTTGGATTTGCTGCCTGTTCAATTTGTGAATATAAAAACCGTTGCGGTAAAGTGCCATATTTATTAGGGTTAGTACTATTAATAGGATACGGTGCTATTGGTATTTTAAGAAAATTATTAGTCCTTCGAACATCATTAAACCCTTCAATCTGTCCAACAAAAGTAATGTATCGTTCTTCTAATATATTTTGCAACAATGCAGCTTGCGGTGTATTAAGCCCTAATCTATTACCTGAGTTACCAACACCAAAAGAATCTGGATAAGCAAACGAACCGTATTGAGCATTAGTGTTACTTCTATATCCCGATCCTATATAAATCGGATAACCAACATTTAATTGATTACGATAATTATTTAAAGCCACCGTAGCCTGATTATAGTTGTTTTTTTTCCAATTAGCTTCTGCTATAATCAATTGATTTTCAGCATAAGTTACCAACGGCCAATTACCCCCAAAAAAGCCAGTAGGAATACTAGACCCAATAGCTTGTGGATTAGCATCATTAGGTACAAAATTATCTGCCTGTGCCTTAACATTATTCGCTAAGGTATAAAGGTACATAAGTCGTGCTGAATCATTTGTAACACCAGGTATAAGCGAATTCCATGATAACCTATTAAAAAACAACTGCAAACTATATGTATAGGCAGAGTCAGCGTCAAGATCACCATTTCTAACGATCATAAATTGTTGCCATGCATTATTATCGCCTCCAAATGTAGTTCCTTGGGGTGCTATCCAATCATTCGATATAGAAGAAATACCTTTATCGGCATTAGCAAGAGCACTGTCGTAGTAAGCTACATTCGTTCTTGCTACATGTAAATAAAATCGGGCTTTTACCGTATAAGCAATTTGTATCCAAGCAGCCACATTACCCCCATTAAAAATATCTGCACCAGATGCTGTTCCACTATTTGTACTTAAATTATTGATTGCCTTATTCAATAAAGATTGTACCGAATCATAAGCATTCAATTGCTTATCATACATAGGATAAGGGTAAACCGCCTTATTGTCCGCTTGCGAAAGTGGTATATCGCCCCACAAGTCTGCAGTAGTACCAAATAAAAAAGCTAGATTTACTTCGGCAATACCGGCAAGTACCTTATTCTGCCCACTTAATGCTTCGCTCTCTGCCAATGCTAATGCAGGAATAATTTGTGCATATATACCAGACCAATCCCCATCAAAAAAATTACCCTGAAAATTATAACTCCAAAATGCTTGCTGTTGATTAGCAAGCCCTCTAGCACTTCTATCAAGGTAGGCTGCATTTCTGGCTAATTGTGATTCCATTTCATACACAAGTCCAACTTCGCCACCTATTAATAATTGCTCTGGTGGAATATAAGTGGGATTATTAGGATCGGTGTTTATACCAGACACTAATTTCTTGCAACTAATAAGACAAAAAATACAACCAAAAATTAAGGATATTTGTAAAAAAATCTTCATAGATATAATAATAATAATTAATAGCTTACTTTGATCGTGAATACATAAGAACGCGTACCCGGTGAATTATAATAATCTATCCCTCTACCATTAGAAGGGCCGGTAAGATTTGTTTCCGGATCAACCCCCGTGTAAGGCGTAAACAAAAGCAAATTTCTTCCCGTAAAACCAAAATCAATAGCATTTAATTTAGTTAGTTTTCTAAATTCTCTTGTGCGTAGCGAATAAGTTAGCGTTAGTGCCCTTAAACGCGTACGCGTTGCATCTTCTACAAATTGTGAATTAGCACCTGAAAGATTTCCTAAACCACCTGATGCAAAACTATACCAAGCTTCATCTAAAGCAACATCACCACCTCCAAAGTTGCCGATAGTACCTCTAAAAGAGGTTCCCGCTTTGATAACCCGCCCATCAAATGTATTAAGATCTTTAGTGGCCGTAACCATATTACCTACATCCCCATGGGTACCATAACCATACATGCTACCTCGTGTCATGTTAATCAGCTGACCACCCTGAACTCTATCTATTAATATAGTCAAAGAAATATCCTTGTATCGTATCGTATTGGATATGCTTCCTATCCAGTCAGGATTAGGATCGCCAATAACAGTGTATCCATTTGCAACACTCGGAAAACCTAAAGAATTTACAATAATATTACCTTTCGAATCTCTATTCCAATCAGGTCCGTAAATAACGCCCAAAGCATAACCCGGTATGGCAGCGGAATTGGGCGTTGAATAGCCATTTAAGTAAACATATTGTGTACCTTCCAAACTTAATACACGGTTTCTATTCCTACTCCAAAGTATTTGCGTAGAAAATGACCAATCTTTTGTTTGTATCCAATTAAACCCTAAATCTACCTCATAGCCTCTGTTTCTAATTGTCCCTGCATTGGCATTTTGACTCGTGAAACCTGTAGATGCTGGCACGGCAACTGGTAATATTGCACCCGTAGTTTTGTTTTCATAAAATGTAAAACTCAATGATACTTTATCTTTCCAAAACCTTAAATCGGTACCTACCTCAAACTCGCCCTTACGCTCTGGTTTGATATTGGGATTCCCTAAAGTTGTAGATCGCCCATACCCACCAAGCGTACCAAAGCCCGGTGCTCGAGAATCAAACATGTCACCATATCCACTGGTGTTAATAGTAAATGGATAGTATAATGTATTTTGAAGATATGGTTGCGGTTGAACACCTACCGCACCATAAGAAAGACGCAACTTACCAAAACTAAAAGCATCACGAACCTGAGTAGGCACAATCTTTGAAAAATTCCATGATAGTGCTGCTGAAGGATAATAAAAAGTACCATTATAAGTAGAAGCATTATCACCCCGAGCTGTTAAATCCAAAAATAGTTGATCTAAAGCCGTAAAACTTAATTGTGCATAGAGTCCTGATGTCCTTATCAATACTTCTTGATTAACAACATAGCGATTTGCCGCCCCCGAATTACCAAGATTGTCTGTTGGTGTATTAACTATAAAATTATAAACATCAGTATTAGAAATATTCGTTGAGTTACCATTAAAATTCCAACCAACTAAGGCCGTTAACCCTAAATAATTCTTATATAATTTAAAATTGCCTCTCAATATGATGTCATTATTAAAAACAGTTTGTGAAACATTTGATATACTAAATTCACCCGTACCCGGATTATCTGACCCAGCTGAATAAACAGGAAAAGTAGCTTGTATTCTGTTAGCGTAATTATCAATCCCAGCTCGTTCTATTAATTCTAAATAAGAAGTTATATTAAAATTTGCTTGAATATTACCAAAAAATCTATTGAGTACTGATTTTGTTTGAATCTTGTTAAACGACCATATAGGATTATCATAAGTTGGTTGTGCATAGCCCAATTGATTACGGTAAGATGTTTGTACGCCCTTTGTAACCGAACCGTTTGGTGCAACATAATCACCATAGTAATATCGATTATCATAATCCGGTGATGTGCGTAGCCCGCCAAACATTGGGTTACTAACATTACCGCCCTGCTGTGATCGTAATGAATAATCATTGACATAATTAAAATTACCGGACAACTTAACTATTTTCCCAAATTTGCGCTCAGTATTAAACCTAACTGTTTTACGATGATAATCAGATCCGGCTAAATAAATTCCTTGTTGATCTAAATTGCTCAGACTAGCATAATATACTGTTTTATCGTCCCCACCACTTAAAACTACATTTTGCTCCCAGAAATAACCTGTTTTGAACATATTTTTAAAATTGTCGTAAGTGTTTTTTGAATTTTTACCGCCACTAGGATTAGCACTTGTTCCACTTGCTACCGCATATCTTCGGCTTCCATCAGGGTAAATAACATAACCTTGATAATTAGGATCATTAGGATCAGTTATATAGGCATCTTGACCACCTTTTCTTTTCGATATTTGATCCCCCCAGGAGAAAGGAAGACCCGGATCACCGGCTACTGGAAAATTATAGATGCCCCCTAAACCTTGACCAAAATTGGTTTGATAAGGTATTGTTTTATTCATTTGATCAATAGACACGGTAGTTGAAACCGATACATTAATCCGTCCACCTGTATTTTTTCCTTTCTTTGTTGTGATGTAAATAACACCATTAGCTGCCTGTGTACCCCATAAAGCAGCCGCACTTGGACCCTTTAATACCTGAACATCAGCTATGTCGTCAGGATTTAAATCATTTAAACGAGACTCAATAGAATTACCACCTACATCGGATCCAACACCATCTGTTAAATTGGCAATATTAATACTCGCATTAGATACCGGCACGCCATCAATAATAATTAAAGGCTGTAAGTTGCCTGTTATGGTACTCTGACCTCTTATTTGAATATAGGCACTAGCACCAGGATCACCACCACTTCTAACAATCTGTAAGCCCGATGCCTTAGAAGACAATGCATCAATAGCACTCGTTTCCCCTGATTGCTCTATCGATTTTGCGGATATGGTTGACTGCGCCACTGATAGCTTATCCTTTTTGGTTTGAAAACCTAATGCCGTAGTTACGGTTATGTCCTCTATATTGTTAAAATCCACAGGCAACACAATATTGTAAAAATCTACGGCGTCCTTGACAGGTACTACTAAATCTTTAAACCCTTCAGCCAGAAACTCTAATGAAGCCCCCTTAGGCACACCGGTTAACAAAAAATTCCCCTTACCATCAGTGAGTGTTCGTTTTCTAGTGCCCTTTATCACAACAGTTACCCTGTCTATTGCTACCCCCGTAGAATCTTTTACACTCCCACTAACCGTTAATTTCTGTTGGGATAGTACAATTATTGGAGCAAAAAGTATAGACAATGACAATAACCGAACAGAATGTAGAAATTTAACCATACGCAATTAAATAAATCAATTAATAAATAGTACTAAAAAAAATATGTAGCCAAAATACAAAAAATTAATATGGCGAAGGACATTTGTATGACGAAAAACCGAAAGAGATACCAAACTGCCATGTTAGATAGCTATCGGTTTTACCATTTCCCCTTTGTTTGCCAGCCGTGCCTACTGGTGTACCATACACATAACTCCTATCTTGTAAATAATAAGCAGGAAAACGAGGGTTGCCGTTAGCATCTAAGAACTTATCCGCTCCTGCATAGGTTCCACTGACATCATCGAGATATTTTGCCGTAGTAAATCGGTAAGAAACTTCGGTAAATAAATTAATATGCTTATAAATATTCCATTTTAATCCAAAAGTAAAAGGGAAACATCCCTGAACCAATGAATAAGGTTTTTTTTCCGAGCCGGGTACATTCTGCCCTTCTGTGCCCAATGGTCTTAAATTATACTTTGTTCCCCCAATATATGCAAAAGGATTATAAGCAAACAAACCTATACCAAGTCCTGCATAAGGGGTAAACCGATAGCCCGGTACACCGGGTATGAATTTTCTAAAGTTAAATAATGCTCTAAATGAAAACTCCCACACATTCGTATTAAAACTTAGATTTCTGGTCTTATAATATAAGTCTGAACTACGCTCATCGGTAGCACCAAGTCGAACATAGTTAAAAGCAAAATTGAGTCCGAAATAATTTCTTATTGTTTTTTGATAATAAGTACCCAATGCTAATTTAGCACTATTAAACTTCCCTTTAGGATTAATATCACCAAAATATTGAGAAACACCAGTATGAAAGCCCCATTCACCAGTTGGGGCAATGGCGTATCTAAGCTGTGCCGAGCTACTGCCTATATTGGCAAAAAAAACCGCAATACTAAAAGCAAGTAAGTAACAATATCTCATTCAAGTGGTATTATGATGGCTATTTCTGTTTTAAATATAATGATTTTTTTTAGAAAAGCGATTTAAAAAAAAATATTTATAAAAATAATTTAACAAGATAATTTTTGATCTGTCTAAGAACAGAGATTGCCTTTAAGAGATTATGAATTAAGTTTTACAAATGTCCCTTTAACATTATTTATGAAACAAAAAAATTTGACTTTAGGTTCGATTCTTAATCGTACCGATTTAAAAAACGATTCATTAAAACAATTAAAAGGAGGATTAAAATGTAACACTTGTGGTTGGGGCGGTGATTATTGTATATTACCTAACGGCAATTATAAATGTTGTGTTACACTTGAAGATAGCAGGCATTGTGTAACAACAGGTGCTGATTTGGGTTGTAGTGCCAATAATCCTGGTGCATCGCCATGTTACTGTTGGAGTGCAGGCAAAGAAGTTAAATGTGTATAGTGGAACTCATGTTCAAATATTCGGTATAATGGACAAAAATAGGCTGTTTTTTAGATAGTTTGCTCTAATAGACCTCAAAGGTAATACTATCAAGGGATTTGAGATTTTTCAGCCTACTTTTATCTATTATCCCAATATTCTTAAATTGCATAAAATAAAAAGTACCTTCACGAAATTATTAACTATATTTAGAAATGTCCCTTTAAATTTTATATTATTTTATATTTTACTATTATGAAAACAAAAAATTTGACTTTAGGTTCGATTCTTAATCGTACCGATTTAAAAAACGATTCATTAAAACAATTAAAAGGAGGATTAAAATGTAACACTTGTGGTTGGGGCGGTGATTATTGCATAATGCCTAATGGCAATTATAAATGCTGTGCTACCACTACAGGTAAGGGGGGACATTGTGTAACAACAGGTGCTGATTTGGGGTGTAGTGCCAATAATCCTGGTGCATCAAAATGTTACTGTTATAGTGGAACCGATGTAGTTCAATGTAATTAAATTGCATAAAATAAAAGTGAGCTTTGCAAAATCTCACTTTTATTTTTCAAATATGGCTTCACCTATTTTTTTATTTTTGAGGTTATAAATCAAAATTTTTAGATTAGGAAACAGCAACTTAAACCAATATTTATATTTTTTTGCCTGTATATTTATTCCTCATTGTACTCAGATAGATGTTGTACATTTCATTGTCTATTTGTTAAGCAATTTTATGACTAAATAATTTTTTGAGGTACTAACCGGCTTGGATAAATAGCTGACAATTGTTTTTATGGATATTTTTTTAGCCCCATTTAATATTTGTGAATTGTAGGATCTCCCCTTGCCATAAATTGTACACTTTTTTAGATTTTATGACGAACAGGTTGGGTAAAATTTTAGAAATTTGATGGGTTCTAAAAAACGACAATTTAGTATTTTTATAAGTGTTTAGGTTTCGCAAAGGGGGCGAATCAAAAAACTATATTTGTAGCATCTAATTGCTTTACCAAATACTTAACTGCAAGTTGTGTTAACAATTTTCAACAGCATAAAAGCCATGGTCTATTAAGAAGTAACTTAAATATAGTAACTTACGGATTTTTGGATTCAAGCTAATCTTTAACTTGCGGTAAAAAAATATGAATAAACTGATTAAGGCTATTATAGGGTTCTCTTTGAGAAACAAGCCGATCGTTTTCCTGATGACATTTATTATTGTTTTTTGGGGAATCTGGAGTTTTAAGAATACACCTTTGGATGCATTCCCCGATGTAACCAATACGCAAGTTATTGTTATTACCCAATGGGCTGGTAAAAGTGCTGAAGAAGTTGAGCGATATGTAACAATTCCTATTGAAGTTGCCTTAAATCCAGTTCAAAATAAAACATCGTTGCGGTCGGTAACCATGTTTGGTCTCAATGTAACAACCCTTAATTTTGAAGATGGGGTTAATGATTTCGTTGCTCGGCAGCAAGTATATAATTTACTGAGCGATGCGGCCTTACCCGATGGTGTTACTCCAGAGGTACAACCCCCTTACGGTCCTACGGGTGAGATTTACAGATATACCCTTAAAAGTCCAGATAAGTCCTCGGTCGAGTTACTGACTTTACAAAATTGGGTTATTGAAAGAGCTATTCGTAGCGTACCGGGCGTTGCCGATGTATATGCTTTCGGTGGTGCCGTGCGGATATATGAAATAACGGTGGATCCGCTCATTCTTGCAAAATATAATATTACCGCCCTGGATGTTTATGATGCCGTTTCAAAAAGTAACATTAATGTTGGTGGTGATATTCTCAATAAGAATGGTGAAGCTTATGTGGTACGCGGTATTGGCTTACTAAAAAGTATATCTGATATTGAAAATATTGTAGTTGATAATATTAACGGGATTCCTATTACAATAAAAAATTTAGGAAAAGTCTCTGCTTCTAATTTACCGCGTTTAGGGCAAGCCGGATTAGACTCGTCCTCAAATGATATTGTTTGTGCTACTATTGTTATGCGTAAAGGAGAAAATCCTAGAGAAGTAGTAGAAAGGGTCAAAAAGAAATTGCGGGAGTTAAACACAAAAGTTTTACCACCTGATGTACGCATTGTGCCTTTTTATGACCGTAGCGATTTAATGGATTTTTGTACGCATACGATTTTACATAACTTGATTGAAGGTATCTTACTCGTAACCTTAGTGGTATCTATCTTTATGTTTAATTGGCGAACAACATTGATTGTCGCTATGATTATTCCATTAGCCTTACTATTTGCCTTTATTTGCCTTCATTTAAGAGGAATGACGGCTAATTTGCTATCAATGGGGGCAATTGATTTTGGAATTATTATGGATGGTGCCGTAGTTATGGTTGAAGGAATTTTTGTTGTTTTAGCCGGCATGTGTGAACATTTGGGGCCAGAGAAATATGCCAAAATAGCAAAACTATCAACTATAAAAAAAACAGGCTCTAATCTAGCAAAATCTATTTTCTCAGCGAAGATTATTATTATTCTTGCGTTGGTACCAATTTTTTCATTTGAGAAGGTTGAAGGAAAGATGTTTTCACCATTGGCTTGGACACTTAGTTTTGCCTTATTAGGTGCCTTATTATTTACTTTGACATTAGTGCCGGTAATGGCTAGTATATTGCTCAAAGATAAGGTGGTAGAAAAAAATAATCCGGTAGTTAATTTCTTTGATAACATTGTTATGCGGGGTTTAGGATATTCGCTAAGAAATAAATTTAAGATTCTATCATTAGCTTTTGTAATCATGGTTTTAAGTATTTACTCTTTTAAGTACTTAGGTAGCGAATTTTTACCATCTTTAAACGAAGGAGCCCTATGGATGACTACCGAAGCACCGCGGGCTTACTCATTAGATGCCTCGCGAGAATTAAATGACAAAATTAGAAGGGAGTTAAAGCGATTTCCAGAAGTCCGTCATATTATATCATTAATTGGACGTTCTAATGATGGCACGGATCCCAATAGTTTTAACTTCACACAATTTTCAATTGATCTATACCCACAAGATCAATGGAAAAGACATATTACGCGGGACTCGCTTATCAATGAAATGACTAAGGTGATCAATGAATATCCTGGATTGGTGCTTAATTTTTCGCAGCCTATTAGCGATAATGTTGCTGAGGCAGTTGCCGGTTTTAAAGGTAACTTCGGACTTAAAATTTACGGTAGTGATTTAAATGCTTTAGATCATTTAGCCGATTCGGCATACCATATTATTAAGGAGGTACGGGGGGTTAAAGATATTGGTATTATTCGTAATTTAGGACAGCCAGAAGTAAGTATTATTTTAAATGAGAATAAAATGGCTATTTATGGTATTACCGCTGCTGATGCCAACGCCGTAATAGAAATGGCGATAGGGGGAAAATCCGCTTCCATTTTTTATGATTTAGAAAAACGATTTGATATTCGTATCCGTTACCCAAAAGAATATCGAAATAATGAAACCGTTATTGGTAATTTGTTAGTACCCACGCTACACGGTGCAAAAATACCGCTTAAAGAAATTGCAGATATAAAAACAGTGTCTAGTCCCTCTTTTATATTTAGAGACGATAACAAAAGGTATATTGCCATCAAATTTTCTATTAGGGATAGGGATATGGGTAGCACCATAGCAGAAGCACAAGATAAAGTAGCTACCGCTATACCCGCAAATAATACTAACAGCATGGTTTGGTGTGGCGAATTTGAAAACCAGCAACGAGCCGAGAAAAAACTCAAACAAGTAGTCCCTATTGTTTTGGTTCTTATCTTCTTATTCTTATTTATTACTTTTGGCACCCTATTGGACGCTGGTTTGGTGATGCTCAATGTTCCTTTTGCAATTATTGGGGGGATACTTTCATTACATATTACAGGGACAATATTTAGTATATCGGCGGGTATTGGGTTTATAGCTTTATTTGGTATTTGTATTCAAGACGGGGTTATTCTTCTGTCTATTTTCAAACAGAACATGGATACAAAGATGCCTTTAGAGGAAGCTATTGTGAGTGGTGTAAAAGCCCGGGTTCGTCCTGTCGTTATGACCGCTTTAATGGCCTCAACGGGCTTACTACCCGCTGCCATATCACACGGCATTGGTAGCGAATCGCAAAAACCGTTAGCCATTGTTGTCATCGGTGGGCTTATTAGTTCTACTATTTTAACCTTGCTGATTTTTCCAGTAATTGTTAAACTGATATATGGTAGAAAAAGAAAGAATAATAATTAATCGGTGTAATATCACTTAAAGCCCGTCAAGTTATTAATGTTGTGAACTATCAAAATGAAAAATATTGTTACATAGACAGGAACACCGATTTTATAAACCATTTGCTATTAATTGCTTAATAATTTAATTATGCCTCAAATACCTTTTAATCCGCTCATGAGCATAAGTCCTATCGACGGTCGTTATGCTCAACAAACCTTAATTTTACAAGACTATTTTTCCGAGTATGCTTTAATTAAGTATCGACTGCGTGTTGAAGTTTTATATTTTATCTTATTGAGCGATTTATCCTTATTCAATATACCCAAGGATAAAAAATTACTCATAGAAAAAATAGTAGATAACTTTTCTTTACAAGACGCCGAAACTATAAAAAAAACGGAAGCTATAACGAATCATGATGTTAAAGCAGTAGAGTATTTTCTCAAAGAACAGCTTGTAAAAATAGGGCTGGGCGATTATAAAGAATGGGTGCACTTTGGACTGACCTCACAAGATATTAATAATACGGCTATTCCATGGTTATGGAAGGATTATATCATGAATGTTTATCTAAACAGTATCGATAAGGTACGAGCTAAATTATTAGAATTAGGTTTAACATGGCAACAGGTGCCCATGTTAGCACGAACGCATGGACAACCCGCAACACCAACTACGGTCGGTAAAGAAATAATGGTTTTTGTAGAACGAATTGATAATCAACGCCACCTTTTACAGCAAATTCCTTTTTCGGCTAAATTTGGTGGGGCTTCCGGTAATTTTAATGCACACGCCATAACCTATCCTAATATTTCTTGGATAGCGGTAGCTAATGAATTTATTGATAAAAAATTAGGGCTTAAAAGATTACAATTCACAACACAAATTGAACACTACGATAATTTATCCGCTCAATTTGATAACCTTAAAAGAATTAATACAATTTTAATCGATGTATGTAGAGATATTTGGACTTATATTTCTATGGAGTACTTTGGACAAAAAATAGTCGCCGGTGAAGTTGGCTCATCAGCTATGCCTCATAAAGTTAACCCTATTGATTTTGAAAATGCAGAAGGAAACTTAGGATTTGCTAATAGTATATTTGAATATTTATCATCAAAACTACCGATTAGTCGATTACAAAGGGACTTAACCGACTCTACCGTTCTGCGCAATATTGGCGTACCCATGGGGCACACACTTATTGCTTTTAAATCAATTGAGAAGGGATTGCAGAAATTAGTTTTACAAGAACATAAATTAGTTGCTGACCTCTCTAATAATTGGGCTGTAGTTGCCGAAGCACTACAAAATATTTTGCGGCGTGAAAATTATCCGAATCCATATGAAACATTAAAAGATCTAACGAGGGGTAACCGTCAAATAAGTGAAGAACAAATAAAAAAATTTATTAACGGATTGGATATTTCAGAAAAAATAAAAAATGAAATGCTCCAAGTTACCCCATTTAATTACATAGGCATATATCCGAAGGGTAAAAGTGCGTCTATGACGAAATGAGTGGGTACAATGTTAGAAATTTGATTATATAAGGTCATTTTTCTTTCTTTTGTCTTGATACAAAAGAAAGAGATAAAAGTCAAGCCTGTCGGAAAGATGAGGCAAGCATTGTCTCGCTTTTTTTGCCAACTATTTTATCAATTGGATTATCGTATTTAGGGGGCACATCCCCATATTATCAATGAAAAATAATCCACTCATTTTGTCATAGAACCCCATTTTTATATGTCATTTTAAAACTTTGTTAACTTTTTTTATGAATACATTAAGATATTACATAGTGTTTTATTTATAATTTCGCGGTTGCAATATTGCAAAAAAACTCAATGTGCTTAGGCATTTATAGCCCAACGTTTCGTACATCTTAAATATTATTATTATTATGAAAAATAAAATGAAGAAACTAGGGGATATTATAACGAGACAGGGTTTGAAACATGAACAATTAAAATCAATACAAGGGGGGGCAAAATGTAGTATATGTCCTAATGGGGGGACTAATGGGGATTATTGCATTACTTTAAGTGGGAGTTCCAAATGTTGTAATTTTTACACTGGCAATTATACGCTAAGAAATGGCGAAAAAGTTTATGGTTGTCCTGCTTGGATGGACATAGGATGTGATCCTGAAGGAAATACGCCCAGTGCTAAATGTATGTGCGGGAGTAACTTTGATACAGGTTATTATCTCTGTTCTTAACTAATCGTTACCTAAGGATTGTACTTAAATATTACTATTTTTTGGTTTTATAACGAGATGGGTTGGTAAAATCAATTTTTTGATTTGTCAAAAAAAACTTTAACTAAAATTATTAAATGAGGTTTTGCAAACATCCCTTGAGTTTTAGGTAATAAAAACAAAAGAAAAGACGATCTTAGTAAAATAAAAATTATCGTTTTAAGGTGCAATTTTTTTAAGGTGCAATTAGTGTAACCATTAATCATCAACCATTAAACATTAATGAAGCCACTCTTTTCATCATAGACAGATAAAATTTAATAAAGTCTATTCCCGCTCCTTCCATATTTTCCACCCCTTCTCTGCTTGGATATACAACATAGCTAAACCGTTTTCTGTGGTAGCCCCATTTTTTTTTGCATTTTTAAGAAATAACGATTGCTCAGGGTTATAAATCAAATCATAACAATAATGTTGTGTACTAATATACTGATAAGGAATCGGTGGACTATCCTCAATTTTAGGATACATACCTACAGGCGTCGAATTAATAAGGATGGTATGACTATTCATTATGTTTTCATCGATATCCGCATATTTAATTTGGTTAATACCATTCGGATTTCTTGATACAGAAAGATAGGGGATATTTAGTTTTTTCAAAACAAATAACACCGCTTGAGCAGCGCCACCGGTTCCAAAAACTAATGCCCTTTTATGTATTGCAGGATTAAGTTTAGCGATAAACGATTCCTCAAACCCTATAACATCAGTATTGTGCCCAAATAACAAACCATTATCAATTTTTATACAATTACATGCTCCCATTTCCTGTACGGCTGAAGTCATGGCATGCAAATAAGGCAATACTGCTTTTTTATAGGGAATAGTAACATTCAATCCCTTCAAACAAGGATATTGTTTTAAGACACCGGGTAACTCGGTTATTGTTGTAAGTGGGAAAGTGTTATAAACGGCTTGTATTCCTTCTTTTAAAAATTTTTCATTAAAATAAGGTTTTGAAAAAGAGTGCGACAAAGGAAATCCGATAATACCATACTCATCCATAAATTAGCTATTTTATATACTTATGAAAAGTATCACCTCTTAATCCAATACGCATAGATTCCAAAGCTATTAATTCCGATATCGCAATATTACCTAAATTAGCATTTGCTCTAAAAGCATTAATAAAAAATGCTTGTTGCTCTTTTTGGGGTGCTTCCCAAATTATTTTATTTACAGGAATGTGCTTAACAATTGCTGTTACCAAATCACTTTTGGCTTTACCGGCGGAATTATAAATACCAACAGTACCTGATTCTCGAGCCTCCGCAATAACCCAAGATGCACCAGCACCTAACTCTTGTCCCATCATATCAATCCACTGATTAACCGATAAATCGACCGATGCGTCTTTACTACCAACTTCACTAATAACAATAGCCACTTCATTTTTTAGTTGCTTTATAAAGTTACACTTTTCAGTAATGGACATAGACATTGACCCATCACTAACTTCAACACAAGATATTTTTAAGCGTTTGCAGAGGGCTGTATAATCTAAAAATTGGTTCCTAATACAATACGCCTCAAAAAGAGTACCGCCAAAATAAACAGGGATATTATATTCGTGGTATAAAGCTATTTTTTTTTCTAATTCCTTTAGCGGTGTTACCACTGCGGTTCCGAATCCCAACTTGAGTAAATCAATGTAGCTGTGCGTCATCGCTAAACAATTACCCACCTCATGCACATTTAACCCCTTATCCATAACCATTGTAATGCCGTCTTCTCTTGGCTTTTCTGACCTATGGGGTAAAGAATTAAGCGTAAATATATCAGCAATCATTGAAGACTATATTTTAATAAAAAAAGTAAGATTAATTTATTGGTAGCATTTTCAATAAAACAGAAACAACAAATAAATTCCCTTCAAGTACCCAATATTTTTTATAAAAAAAATAAAAACAGTTATTAGTAACCAACAACTGTTTTTAATTCAATTTTAAACTTTTTAATAACCTTACAAGATAACCAAAAACTATTTAGCAACAGGTAGGTTCATAAGCTGTTTGATAGTAGTAGCAATACTTATCCTGTACTCCATCACAACTAACAAACCCACAGAAAGCATCTACACCATAAGGACATTTACCAACACAATCATTATAAGATTGACACGAAATATCACCCAATTGTGTGTGTGCACCATTTACTTTTTTTAATTCAGTTCTTAGTAAAGCAGAACCTAAACTCATTGATTTTTTTTTCATATTTTTATATTTTTTTGCAAAGATAGGCAAAAAATTAAACACCTAATAAAATTCAGATAAATAATTTTTAATATCCGCAGCATTTTGGAGGTTCTGTAAAAAAGCTGATTGATACCCCGTAATTTGCGATTCGACCATTTTCTTTTGCATAAGCATAGTATTTTCATCTATAACTTTATTTCCAGCTGGTTTATTAGCTTGAATAACAAATACCCCCGTATTACCGATAATAGGAGGTGTTACTTTATTGGTATAGTTTTTATTAAAGGTTATACCAACAACCTTTGGTTCATTCCCAATTACTGGGATAAAGGGACTTGCAAAAGAAACCTTATCAGCTTGTTGAACCGATTGTCCTGATGATGTTGCTATATCTGATAAAGAGGTTCCTTTGATTTTAGTCTCTACAATAATTTTCGCTTTTTTATCATTTTCAATATAAGATTGTGCGTAAGGTCGGGCTTTAGTAACAGAATAAAGCCCCTTAGGGTTATCTTCTGTAATGATAGCCACGGCATAAATATTGGGGAATTCGATAGGATCAGAAACAGTACCAACAGGATTATCATAAATCCAGCGAATAAAATCTCGTTTCTCACCCAATCCGTTAATAACAAAATCTTCCTTTTTAATATCTGATGCACTAAGTGGGAATGTGTGGATTTTTTGACAGGCGGTATAGAAAGAATTAACATCGGTAATGGTACTAGCAAAATTAGCAGCTGCCGCACTGGCACTATTATCGGTTGCTTGACTAGCTAAAATAGATTTCGATAAAACAGCCAGCTGTGTTGCCGGTGCAATATTTTTCTGGCTTAATACTTGAATATAATGATACCCGCTATAAGCACCATTATTCACTTTAACTATTTTACCAGTACCTACTTTATCATAAAATATTGTTTCTGCAAACTCCTTGCTCAGATTAGAAAACTGACTATAAGAAAAATGATAAATGCCCCCTTTATTTTTACTGCCTGGGTCATCGCTGTATTGCAGTGCTAATTGATCAAACGAAGCACCTTTTTGAATAGCTCTTACGATACTATCAATACGCTTCTTAGCAATAGAATCATCAAGCACCGCCTCACCGTTGCTCATTGTTTTAATCAAAATATGACGGCAAACAACACTATCCGGAATATCCTTTTTTCCAATAACTTTTACAATTGAATAGTTACCCGCTTCAACAAAAGGACCATAAACCTGTCCTATTGGCAATTTCAAAATTGCCGGGCTATATTGGGTAGATATTTTTTTATTGAACTCATACACGCCTGTATAGGGTGTTTCTGTCCCTACTCTATCTAAATAAAGCTCTGAATTTTTCGTTTCAATAAATCCTGTTTTCAATTCATTAACATGAGCTAAAATTGATAGCGAATCGTCGCTATTAGGACTTGCGTTAAAGGTTGTGTAGAGTATCGACCTTGTTTCGTCTGTTTGTTGAAATGATGCGGGGTGCTTTTCTTCATAATCTTTTATTTCTTGATCAGTTACGGATATATTATTCATATTAAGAGACTTATAAGGAATACTGATGTACTGAATATTATTATCCATGGTATTATCGGTAGTCATTTTACGAGCCAACCACGAAGGGCAGTAGTTAGATGCCGATATAAGTTGTTGATAATTCTGAAAAAGTCTTTGATCTATTTCGGGCTGAATATAAACTGTAAATATTTTCATTGCCTCCTTACTATTTCGTTGACTTTTTAGACTAGCGAAATAAGCCCTCGCCTTATTGATATCAAATACGCCCGTATTTTGATCAGTAAATGCCACTCTTAACCATTGTGGTGGATTAGCACCAAAAAGGATATCATCTAAATCATTGGGGGTAAGCGCGAGCCCTAATTTCTTATACTGTTGATTCAGTAAAACTTTTTGGACAAGTTCATTCCACACACCTGGTATCAACTGGGCATTGGGAATATTACGGTCTGGTCCCACCCTATCCTTAATCAGAGCTATTTCATCATCAAATTGCGTACGGGTAATGTTCTGCCCATTTACTTTGCCAATAACATTAGAATTTGAAAATAAACCGCCTCGTCTAAAAGCTGCATCCTGCATAATAAAAGCTATCAATGCTAATGCAATAATACCAAAGACAATCCAAGCACCTTTATCTCTAATCCCTTGTATAATGGACATACCTATATTATATTAAATTATTAAGAAAATAATAGAATCGCAAAATTACAAAAAAACACGATAAAAACAGGTAACAATAAAAAAATACCCGCTCGTATCATTATAGAAGTCTATAACTTTAAAAAAGAGCGGGTATTCTGGATATTCTTAAATTAAAATATAGAATAGATAGCTTATTCTAATTGGCGGCGTCTTGTTGTATATGGGCAATCTGCATCCACCTATTCCCTTCGTTTCTAAAAATAGATGTATAATTAATTGGATACGTTACTTCACGGCCGTCTGATTGCTTCCTTGTACTTAATATCTTACCTACCAGAACCCCTATACGATCATGAATAAAAATGTATGGCATGCCTACTTGAATTATTTTAACAAACGGTGCAAAGTTTTTTGATTTAAACGATTCTAAATAATCAGTAAGATTATTTAGTGTAGTGCTATCGCGTCTTTGCACATAGGTGTTTTTGTCCATAAAATATTTTAACGAATCATAATTCTTTGTGGTAATCAGTCGTATGATTGTTAGATGAGCTACTAAAAGCGCCTTTTCACTTTTTTGCTCGTCAGTATTTTGAGCCAATAGGGGTGTTTTCAAGAGTCCTACCCCCAACAGAATACAAATAATAAAAAATTTTTTCATGATGTTTTTTTATAGTTTTTTAAAAAGGATACCAACGGATGAGATAAAACACCTATTCTAATTGGCGGCTTCTTGTTGTATATGGGCAATCCGTACCCACCCATTTTCTTGTTTTCTAAAAATAGAGGTATAATTAATTGGATACGTTACTTCACTACTATCGGCTTTCATTCGTGTGCTCAATATCTTACCCACCACAACACCTATACGATCATGAATAAAAATATATGGTGCTCCTACATCAATTATTTTAACAAACGGTGTAAATTCTTTTGATTTAAAAAATTCTAAATAATCAGTAAAATTATTTAGTATAATGCCATCGCGTCTATGCACATAGCTATTTTTATCCATAAAATATTTTAACGAATCATAGTTTTTTGAGATGAGCAATCTTTTTATAACTGTTCTAACGGCTAAAATTTCTTTTTCGCTTTTTTGCTCATCAGTATTTTGAGCAAATACGGGCGTTTGCAAGAGTCCTACCCCCAACAGAATACAAATAATAAAAAATTTTTTCATGATGTTTTTTTATAGTTTTTTAAAAAGGATACTCATAGATTAGTATAAAACACCTATTCTAATTGGCGGCGTCTTGTTGTATATGGGCAAATTGTACCCACCCATTCCCTTCGTTTCTAAAAATAGATGTATAATTAATTGGATACGTTACTTCACGGCCATCTGATTGCTTCCTTGTACTCACAAACTTACCTATCACAACACCGACATGATCATGAACAAAAATATAAGGTGTACCTACTTCAATTATTTTAATAAATGGTTCAAATTTTTTTGATTTGAATAATGCTAAGTACTCGGTAAAATTATGATAATTATGTAGTACAGTGCCTTCGCGTCTATGCACATATACATTTTTGTCCATAAAATATTTTAACGAATCATAATTCTTTGTAATGATCAGTCGCCGGATTGTTCTATAAGTTGCCAAAACTGCAGTTTCGCTTTTTTGTTCATCAGTATTTTGAGCAAATACGTGCGTTTGCAAGAGTCCTACCCCCAACATAATACAAATAACAAAAAAAAATTTCATGATGTTTTTTTAATTCTTAAAAAAGGATACTCATAGATTAGTATAAAACCGATATTCTAATTGGCGGCGTCTTGATGTATAAGCGATAAAAGCTTCCACCTATTTTCTTGATTAGTATAAATACCGGTATAATTAATGGGATAGGTTATTTCACTACCATCTGCTTGAACCCTTGTACTTAATATCTTACCTACCACAACCCCTATATGATCATGAATAAAAATGTACGGGGTGCCTACTTGAACTGTTTTAACTACGGGCAAATACTTTTTTGACTTATATGATTCTATTAAATCAGTAAGACTTGTTATAATGCCATCGCGTTTCTGCATATACACATTGTCTGACATAAAATATTTTAGCGAATCATAATTCTTTGAACTAACCAGTCTTCTCATAGCTAATTGAACGGATAGAATTTCCTTTTCATTTTTTTCCTCGTCATTTTTTTGAGCAAATGCATGTGTTTGAAAGAACCCTATTGTTAACAGAATACAAAAAATAAAAAACTTTTTCATGCTATTTTTTTTACATCTTTCAAAAATAGCAAATTTTAATAATATGATTGTAATTTTTCAAACATATACCTTGATATTAAATAAATTTATTGAAGATCAATTGGTGTTACCCCTGAATGTACTACACAAAAATGTGCGTCGTACCCCATATTTAGCCCAAGTTTTTTATTATTTACATTTAATGGATAAAGAAGGATCAGGAATTGAGATAAGTTACCCACCCTTTTCGTGATAGAACCGATGATGGCGCTATGACGAAAAGCGTGGGTAAAATATTAGAAGTTTGATGACTTTAAAAATGATAATTTGGTATTTTAT
>JASGCP010000028.1:12726-20001 GCA_030053995.1 Phycisphaerales bacterium | reverse complement strand
GCAAAACTACGGCTCACTGCGTTATCGAAAATGAATGGCATCGGATATATAGAAAACGAGTGGTAGCGATTGAATATAACTTTCTTGCTTCTTTACAGTTTTAGCATCGCTACCACTCGATTTCTTTGATATATTCGCCACTGCCCATTTTCGATAGCCACTTAGTTCGCCTTGTTTTGCCTTGCCCTTCCTTTGAGGGCAAGGCTATACGCTCAAGGGTAATCAATATGAAAGTGATCTAAGTTACCCACTCTTTTCGTAACAGACCAATTAAAATAAAGATACCCTGCATGCCACGCATATAATAAGCAAGAAGGAGTCAAAACGTTTCACGTGAAACATTTTGATACATACTGGCTATAATTGCAAACTTATAGATTGTTTGTTAATATTTTATAAATGTAAAACTGTAGCTGTGCTATATTAATAACAATATTTTTCTTGTGTATAGAATGCGTTTTTTCACCTACACAATACAAATTAAAAAACATTTTTAAAAAGCAAGTTAGATAATGTTTTAATATCAAAACTTATGCTAACTTCACTCAAATAAGGGCATACCCTAATAAACAACACAAAAAAATAGCTCTAAAATACCTGTTTGTAACATTTACAATTTAAACAACTCGTAAAAAATGAAGGAAAAAGCAATATTTAACTGGAGCGGTGGTAAGGATTCATCCATTGCCCTATATAAAACAATAAAAGAAAATCAACTCGATGTAATGTGCCTGCTTACAAGCATTAGTAAACAGTATCAGAGAATTTCTATGCACGGGGTTCGCATGGATTTATTAGATAAACAAGCAAATTGTATCGGATTGCCTTTGATAAAAGTTGAAATACCCGAAATGCCAACAATGGAAGTTTATGAAGACGCAATGGCAGAAGTTCTGAAAAAATTAATCAATAAAGGAGCATCGGTATCTATATTTGGTGACATTTTCTTGGATGATCTTAAAAAGTATAGAGAGGATAAATTGGCAGAATTGAATTTGAAAGGGTCTTTCCCTCTATGGAAATTACCAACCAAAATACTTTTAAAGGAATTTATTGATTTAGGATTTAAAACAATTATTACTTGTGTTAACGAAAAGTATTTAGACAAAAGCTTTTCAGGTAGAATAATTGACGATGGTTTTTTAGCGGACTTGCCCGAAAATGTTGACCCATGCGGTGAGAATGGTGAGTTTCATACCTTTGTTTTTGACGGGCCAATATTTAAAGAACCTGTTCACTTTACAAAAGGAGAAATAGTTTATAGAAAATATGAACAGCCCCCCAAAAAAAATAGTTCAAACTATGATTGTAGCGTTACTAAAGAAAAAGATGATGGCAAAGTTTATGATAGCGGATTTTGGTATTGCGACTTGTTATTGGGTTAATATATAGCTTGATGGTATTTTATAAAAATATAACTAGTTCTATGACAAAAAGAATGAGTGGTAGCAATAGGATAATAGTAAAATCATTAATAAACCACACCCAATTAATCATTAAAAATTGATAATTAGCCTTTAACACCGCAATATTGATTTTTTTATTTGTTTCTTTCTTTTGTATCAAGACAAAAGAAAGAAAAATGACAGAAAGCTATTATATATTGATTAGCATCTCCTATACCGGCCATCAGCATTACGCCCAATACATGTTGCTTCAGGAAGACCTGAATCAAGATTACATGCACCAGCAGGACAATATCCAGCATCATTACCCACAACACAACCGTAAACTGTTGATCCGTCTTCCAAAATAGCTTGATGACGAACTATAACACACCAATAACCCTTACCATCATTAGCCTTACAAGAAAACCCATTGCCACCACCATTACATGAGTCCTTACCAGAAGCCCCTGTTATTTTTTTTAATTCAGATGCTTGCATATCTTTTCTTGATAAGATATTACCTATATTTTGATACTGTGTTTTCATAGTGCTTTATTTTATTTAAAAATTTTATTATACTATATATATCTAATAAATAGGACAATACTAAAAACAGATAGTTAAAAAAAAGTTAAAATAATTAAAACTAACAAGTTATTTTGGGCTCTATGACGAAAATGGTGGGTAGTTTACCTCAATTTCAGATTGGTTACCATTGAGCATATATCCTGAATGCCCTCAGAGAAAGGGCATTTTACCTATATCTTCAACGGTAATCAAATATAAAATGTAACTAACTTACCCACTCATTTCGTCATAGAGCCAATAAAAAAAGGCAACTTATAATAAGCTGCCTTAATAATTTTTAGCACAATGAATTATCATTTTATCCCTGATAGCTTGCATATCAGCAGAGACTATATCCGTTTATGTAATTGCCTAATATATGAACAAAAACAAGGAAATATAATTTTCTAAAAATAAAAATCATTGTTTTGTGCATTATGCCTCAATTTATGAATTGAATGGGCAAATATATTTCTTAGCAACATACAAAATCACTCACTAACAAAATAGCAGCATAACCGCTCTTGCACCGACTGGTTTGAAAACACCCTTCTTCTTTTGTAAGAGCACCTACTACCAATTTAGCATCTAATCTGTTTAAATTTGCTCCTAATTCAAAATTGTTCTTTTTCATAGTTTTTATTTTAATTGTTTTTTAATGTTTATTTTTTTAGTAATAAATCATTTTTTTAGCTTCCTCAAAACCTTTTCTTGAAAATCTTCTCACACAAAACTTAGTAAGGCCCAAATTGTTGGGACTTCTTGTGCATTAACAAGGATGTACATCTTTAGCACCACCCTCATGTCCAAAATACATACAAACCCCCCCTGCACATACATAGCAATTATCGTTAAGAACACCAGGGTTAGGACATACCTTTGTTGCGTCTTTTGCACATGCATTTGTACAATCAGAGTTTATTGTGCAAGAAGTATTTCTATATTGTCCACCTACTAATTTACGCTCAGTTCTTGTAAGCGTAGAACCTAAACGCATTGATGTTTGTTTCATAGAATAAATATTTATTTTAATGTTTTTTAATGTTTAAACAACCAAATTTTTATGCAAAGATATAGTTTTTTTATAAAAAAAATTATATCTGACTTTTGGGGCTAAATCATTTTTTGAGGTGCTAAGAGAAGTAAGATTTAATGTTGTTAGATAACGAAAATGGGCTCTAATGAAATAGGTGGGTTGTTTTTTTATTTTGTGATATTGGGGGGCAACCGTTAAAAAATAGTCACAGAGTAGTTGTCAATATAATATTTTGGCTAAAGCCTTTTTTATTAAATTTATTTGTCTTCCAAATAAATCTGGAAGACAATTGATGGCAAAAACAAATTTCAAAAAAGATTAATAGCCATGGTTTAAAGTGAAAAAATAATAAAATCAATTGCCCCCAAATAAATCTGGGGGCAATTAGTAAAATCTGTGTAATCCGTGATTCAGAAAAAAGAAAGTTGAAAGTTGAAAATGGCGAATGGGTTGACTATTATCCATTAACTATTATCCATTAACAATTATCAATTAATCAAACATCTTAGCACCTCAAAAAATGGTTTAGCCGACTTCTTGTTGCTTTTTTAAAACAAACTAATTTTTATTTTTAATCTGATATTGTTATAACTTAGCAAAAAATAAACAAACGAAAAATAAACAAATGAAAACAAAATCAATGCTTTTAGGTTCTACGCTTACAAGAGCAGAAATAAAAAAAGTAAAAGGGGCATATAAAAAAGATAGCACCTGTGTTTCAATTGATAATGCTAATTGCTGTTGTCTTGCATTATTTGGGCAACCAAAAGCGTGGGCTTGTTGTAGCGTGGGATGTTATGAAGTAATAGATGGTGCAGGGTGCATGTCTGCTGCTAATGGTGCATGTGTAGGCAAATGTGGATAGTTGATAGATGTTAATTGTATATCTTTTAAAAAATTAGCGGATACATTTTTAACACGATTGCCTTGCATCTATAAACTTTCAACAAAACTTGAAAACAAGCAACTTATACCAATTAATTCACTTGTCTATTCCAAAAATCTAAGTATAAATTTTCTTGAAAGACCATGTTCTTCTTCTGAGAAGTTGTTTTATCTTGGTAACCTACTAAGTGTAGGCAAGCATGAAATATTACACGAGCTATTTCGGTATTGAAAAAAGTTTTATAAATTTTGGCATTTTTATAAACGGTGTCAACGCTTATATAAACTTCGGCAAAAACTTTATCGGTTTCAGACAAATCGAAAGTTATTACATCCGTGTTGTAGTTATGATTGAGATATTTTACATTGATAGCTTTAAGGCTCTTATCATCGGTAAAAATAAAATTAATTTGTTCAACCGTTTTTTTATGGTCTTGAAATATTTTAGAAATTGTTAATACAATTAGCTTTTTATTTTTAAGTATTTTATTTTTATTGGTTTCATTATAAAAATTAAATTTTTGCATATAAAAAAATGCTACAATATTAATGTTTAAAATGACGCATAGTCGTTATAACTAAAGATAATTTATTATCAACACAATAATTTATTGTTTCCTGATCCCGAATAGATCCGCCTGGTTCAATAAAAGCAACGATACCTTCCTTATGAGCAATTGCTACGCAGTCCCCAAAAGGAAAAAAAGCATCGCTCGCTAAAACTGCACCATCTAATGAAAAATTAAACTGCTTAGCTTTTTGTATGGACTGCTTTAATGCGTCAATTCTCGAAGTTTGTCCACATCCTTTACCAATTAATTGCAGATTTTTCACTAAGGCAATAGCATTGCTTTTTAAATGTTTAGCAACATAATTAGCGAGCAATAAATCATTTTTTTCAGATGGATTTGTTTCTCGTCCACCTTTTTCTATCCATTCCTTAATATTTGTTTTATCAGCTTCTTGTTCTAAAATTCCACCTAAAATATTTTTAATTAGTTTAGGTTGTTGATAGGTAGCGGTGGTTCGTGATAATAAAATCCTGTTTTTTTTAGTTTGTAAAACCTGTAAGGCTTCTGCTGTATATCCCTTAGCTACAAGTACCTCAAAAAAAATAGTATCAATATTTGTAGCTGTTTCAAGGTCGATGATTTGATTGGTGAAGATAATGCCACCAAAAGCACTTTCAGGGTCAGATGATAAAGCCACCTGCCAAGCGACAAATTGGGTATCTCTAATTGCTAAGCCGCAAATATTTGTATGTTTTAAAATTGCAAAAAATGGCTTGTTTTTTACAAAACCGTCCTCTATATCAGTACAAAAACTAATACCCGCATCAATGTCAACAAGATTATTATAAGATAATTCTTTGCCATGTAGTTGCTTAAAATATCTTGTAATATCGCCTAAAAAAACGGATTCCTGATGTGGATTTTCACCATATCGGAGCACCTTTTTAGTAGGGGCATTTGTAAAATAATCTGCAATAGCCATATCGTATTCTTTAACAACTTCAAAGGCTTCAGTGGCTAAATGTCGCCGTTGGTCAACGGTTGTAGTTCCGCCTTGTTTTGTTAATAATTCTTCTAAATATCCATATTGATTTTTAGAGGAAATAACCAGAACAGATTCGTAATTTTTAGCAGCTGCTCGTATCATCGAAGGACCGCCAATATCAATATTTTCAATTATTTTTTGATGATCGTTAGGATAATTTTTTAAAGTTTCTGAAAAGGGATATAAATCTACAATTACCAAATCGATAGCGGGCACTTGGTATAAGTTTTGTTCTTGTTGATGAGTAACATCTTTTCGTTTATACAAAATACCGCCAAAAATAAGCGGATGAATTGTTTTAACCCTACCTGAAAAAATTGATGGATAAGCCGTAATCTCTTCTACTTTAATGCAATCAATACCCTTGCTAACAATATATTCATGCGTCCCCCCTGTTGAAATAATCTTAATGTTATTTTTTACTAATAGCTGTACAATTGTATCTATTCCTGTTTTGTTATAAATAGAAATTAAAGCACTCGTAATTTTTATGGATTCCATGTATATGAGTTTTGCAAAGTAAAGAAATAGGCTACAAACTACAACAACTAAATAATCCTTTAATGTAAAAACCTTAGCTATCTGTTAATAACTACAAAAAACCTGTTAAAAACACGCTATAAAAGCATTAAAACTGTGAACATTATGTTAGCAATAATTGCGAAATTGAAATGGTTTTTAAAAAACAGCCAACTTATGCACGGTACTAACTTTTTTGTTTTTTTTATGTGGAAAAAAGAACTACCTGAAAAAGTTATTAAGCAGTTTTTTAAAAATGTTGATAAATAATAAATCGCTAATTTTTTTAGGCATTCTTTGCAAAAAATAATGTCAATAAAAATGTGGATAAATTTGAATGAATGTGAATTAGTGTTTATAGTAGTTTAGGTATAGTTTTTATTAACATGTTCACAGCAATAATAGTAATAAGTTTTTTATTTATATAATATATTAATTAAATACTATGGGGCTTTTTAACATCCTTCTATATTGTACCAAGACTGCAAAACAAAAAATTTGCAATTTCCACCCCTCAAAAAGAGATTTAGCCTGCAACGACTTTCAGCAATTTAACTTTTACTGTTTTTTGTCTTGATATTGTTTCGCAAAACACAATCAAGCTATTTTTAGTCAGAATTGTAACAGTACACCATTTTGACTGTTTTTTTAACTTTTACTCGTTTTAGTTGTCTTAATGTTGTACAAAAATTTATTTTTATGAAAAATCAAGTAAAAATTTTAGGGGTTACTCTAAAAAGAAATGAATTGAAAAATGTAGAAGGAGCAGTAAGTGGAACATCATGTGATTCAGGATATGTACCTTGTGGTATGCAGGGTGCATGCTGTGATATTTCGACTTCCGCCTGTCAAACAGTTAATGGTCAACGAGTTTGTGTTAGTATACTTAAAGGTTAAACCATTTTTTTGATGTGCTAAGAGAAATAGGTTTAATGCTAAAGAATGAAAAACGCTTTAGTCGGAAATTATCTTTGTAGTGGCAGAGTTTATTTATGCCACTACAATAAAAATAAAAATATAGTTGACTGTTTTTTTAACTTTTACTCGTTTTAGTTGTCTTAATGTTGTACAAAAATTTATTTTTATGAAAAATCAAGTAAAAATTTTAGGTGTTACTCTAAAAAGAAATGAATTGAAAAATGTAGAAGGAGCACAAAGTGAATCAAGGTGCCCATCAGGAACGGCACATTGCGGTAATGTATGTTGCAGTCTTACTACTTGCACATGTTATCAAGTTCTTAATCGAAAAAAATGTATTTCAAACGATTAAATATTTAATCGTTTTTGAGGTACTAAGAGAATTAGGGTTTAATGCTAAAGAAT
>JASGCP010000028.1:0-12626 GCA_030053995.1 Phycisphaerales bacterium | reverse complement strand
AAATATTTAATCGTTTTTGAGGTACTAAGAGAATTAGGGTTTAATGCTAAAGAATTAAAAACGCTTTAGTCGAAAATTATCTTTGTAGTGGCAGATTTTATTTATGCCACTACAATAAAAATATAGTTGACTGTTTTTTTAACTTTTACTCATTTCAGTTGTCTTAATGTTGTACAAAAATTTATTTTTATGAAAAATCAAGTGAAAATCTTAGGTTCTATTCTAAAAAGAAATGAACTAAAAAATGTTCAAGGGGCAGTAGGTGGTTTACTCTGTGCCATAGGATATACATCGTGTGGTGCTGTGTGCTGCAATATTTCAACTTCTTATTGTTGGCAGGACAAGGCGCAAATGGTTTGTACATGTAAGATCCCCCCTAATTGTTAATAATCATTTTTTGGGGGAGGTAAAAAAAATGGGTTTTAACGCTAAATGATGAAAAACGGCTTCCTAAAAAAATAAGTCGGTTATTTTCGTTATTGGGATGCAGTTATTGACCGCTATAATTTAGGCATAGAATAGTTGTCAAAAAAGGTAGAGATAAGGCATGCTTTGTCTCTACCTTTTTTTTTTATTAAATTTATTTGTTTTTCAGATAAATATGGATGCAATTATAACAATTCCGTGCAGTCTCGTTAATCTGTGTAATTTTTAGTTCAAATAAAAGAACAAGTATCATTTAAAGGATTTATTTGTCAATTATTCAACCATTAAACATTAATTTTCTATATAAACCCAAAAATAAAGCCCATCTATAAAACAAAAAAATAATTAGCAGTTATTTTAGTATTTTTGCAAAGAATGCACTAAAAAAAATAATATGCCCACACGATTAGGTAAAAAAGAAATAAAAGAAAAGTGTGGGGTTTTTGGTGTTTTCAACCATGCAAAAGCATCCGAGTTAACTTATTATGGTTTGAGAGCTTTGCAACATAGGGGACAAGAAGGGGCAGGTATTGTATCGAGCGATGGCATCGTTTTACACAAGCAAGTAGGGGAGGGGTTGGTGAGCAATGTTTTTAATACGGAAGATAAAATAAATAGTTTAACAGGATTAAATGCTATTGGGCATGTTCGCTATAAAACCTTTGGCGGTGCGGGAATCGAAAATGTGCAGCCCTTTTTGTTTAAACATCATACAGGCGATTTTGCTTTATGTCATAATGGTAATCTTACAAATTCCGAACTTCTTAAAAAGGATTTAGAATATAAGGGTCATTTGTTTCACTCTACATCCGATTCTGAAATAATAGCCCATTTAGTAAAAAAAGGAAGGGATAGAGAGGAAGATCGGCTACAAGTTATTCATCATGCACTTAATAAATTAGAAGGTGCATTTTCTTTTTTATTGCTAACAAAACATAAGTTGTTTGCTATGAGGGATAAGAATGGATTTAGACCCCTGTGTTATGGCAAATTAGATGATGGCTTTGTTATTGCTAGTGAATCTTGTGCTTTGGACATTGTAGGAGCACAATATATAGATAGTGTACAACCTGGCGAAATAATTCAGTTTTCTGATTCAGGCATTTCTAAAAGTAGTTTTGCTACAACCAGTAAACTTCGAATATGCTCTATGGAGTACATTTATTTTTCTAGACCCGATACTGATTTAGAAAATATTAATGTTCATTCTTTTAGAAAGTTGTCTGGTAAAATGCTTGCTAAAACACACCCTGCTGTTGGTGCTGATGTAGTTATTGGTGTTCCCGATTCATCTATAAGTGCCGCTATTGGCTTTGCTGAAGAGTCGAATATCCCTTACGAAATGGGCTTAGTTAAAAATAGATATATCGGACGAACTTTTATAGAGCCTTCGCAAGAGTTGCGGGATAAAGCGGTTTCATTAAAACTTTCTGCAGTTCGCTCTTTGGTGAATAACAAAAGCGTTGTGTTGATAGATGACTCTATTGTCCGTGGCACAACGATGAAAAAAATAATTAAACTTTTAAGAAAATACGGTGCTAAACAAGTGCATGTTAGAATAGCATCGCCACAGTTAAAACACCCTTGCTACTATGGGGTAGATATATCATCTCACGAAGAATTAATTAGTCATAACAATAATGTAACGGCAGTTGCTAAAATAATTGATGCGGATTCTTTGGCTTTTTTAGAAACAAAAGACATGAAAGAAGTTATTAGCACCTTTAAGAAAGATGGAAATAATATTTGTACATCATGTTTTGATGGCGAATATTTGACGAAGATACCCAATGATTTTCATAACGCAATGTTAGAATTAGAGAAAAAAATAATAGATAATGAGTAATGAATATAAAAATTCTGGTGTTGATATATTCGCCGGATATGATGTGGTGAATAGAATTAAACCCTTGGCAGAAGCTACTAAAAGGCTCGGTAGCATGGGTAGCATTGGCGACTTCGGTGGATTGTTTGATTTATCGGTGTTGCAGTACAAAGAACCTGTTTTAGTTAGCGGTACCGATGGCGTTGGTACTAAACTATTGATCGCTATCGAAATGGATAAACACGATACAATTGGGATTGATTTAGTTGCTATGTCTGTTAATGATGTTGTTGCACAAGGTGCTGAACCTTTGTTTTTTTTAGATTACATAGCCGTGTCTAAAAATAACCCTGTTCAAATTGCTACGGTTATAAAGGGAATCGCCGATGCTTGTAAAATGTCGCATTGTGCTTTAATTGGTGGTGAAACAGCTGAAATGCCTGATATGTATCAACCTAAGCACTACGATTTAGCAGGTTTTGCTGTGGGTATTGCTGAAAAACAAAAATTGATTAAAAAATCATCTGTAAAAGCAGGTGATGTGTTGATTGGCTTACCATCGTCAGGCGTGCATTCAAATGGGTTTTCGCTGGTTAGGAAAATTCTTTTTAAGGATAATGCAATTAATCTTAATCAGCACTTTAATGAGCTCGGTATGTCTATTGGCGAAGCCTTGCTAACACCTACAAAAATTTATGTGTCGGTTGTTTTGTCTTTATTGAAAAAGTTTTCTATAAATGGTATAGCCCATATTACCGGTGGTGGTTTTATTGAAAATATTCCCCGAGCAATCCCTGATGAGTTGGGTATTTTGATTCATAAAAAGCAGGTGCCCGTGTTGCCGATTTTTTCACTGTTGCAGAAATTGGGCAATATTGCCGAAACAGAAATGTATCAGGTTTTTAATATGGGAATCGGTATGGTGCTGATTGTACCTGAAAACAAGGTTGATGAAATAATGAAAGAAATAAGCACGCAAAACCCTGTCGTTATAGGAATGGTAACAAACAAGCCCCAATCTTTTTTATTTGAATAATGGATAAATTAGACGGCATTTTATAATGGTGTCTATCTAATAATTTATAAAACCCTTTGATCATTTTTTTAATTTAATTGTTGTTTATGAATAACAATCTATCAACTACCGCTTTGTTGCATTACGCTAAATTAGATGCGAATCTTAAAACAATTGGTTTGAAAGTGTTGGCGGGTGAAAGAATTACGCCCGATGAAGGACTTTATCTTTTTGAAAAAGGCGAATGGGCTTATTTAGGTTATTTGGCTAATTTTATACGAAATAAGCTGCATCAAGATAACACTTATTTTAACAGAAATTTTCATATTGAACCCACCAATGTTTGTGTGTTTAGTTGTAAGTTTTGCTCATATTCGCGGTTATACGCACACAAAGAAGATGGGTGGGAACTTACAGCCGAGCAAATAATAGATCGAGTGAAGTCGTACGACAATCAGCAAATAACAGAAGTTCATATTGTTGGCGGTGTGCACCCTAAAATGAATATGGCTTTTTTTTTAGATATACTCAGAAAAATAAAAGCTCATCGCCCTGCACTGCATATTAAAGGATTTACGGCGGTAGAATTAGATTATATGATAAGAAAAGCGAAGTTAACAATTGAAGAGGGATTAAAGCAGTTTAAGGAAGCTGGGTTAGACTCTTTGCCGGGCGGTGGTGCTGAAATATTTGCACCTGAAACAAGGCGTAAAATTTGTCAGGATAAAGTGTCCGCTGAAGGATGGTTGCATATTCATAAAACAGCCCATCAATTAGGCATGAAGTCAAATGCTACGATGCTTTACGGGCACCTTGAAAGCTATGAAGATAGAGTTGATCACCTCAACCGCTTGCGACAGCTACAAGACGAAACAAAGGGCTTTAACACCTTTATTCCCCTTAAATTCAGAAATAAAAATAACGATATGTCGGACATTGCCGAATGTAGTGTTATTGAAGATATGCGGGTTTTTGCTATTAGTAGAATTTATTTAGATAATATTAGTCATATAAAAGCCTATTGGCCCATGCTGGGTCGTACCAAAGCACAAATGTCGTTGGATTTTGGTGTAGATGATTTAGACGGCACTATTGATGATTCAACAAAGATATATTCTATGGCTGGTAGTGAGGAGCAAAACCCCGTGCTTACAACGGAAGCCTTGGCTACAATTATTAAACAAGCCGGTCGTAAACCGGTAGAACGAGACACGCTTTATAATGTAGTAAAAGTATATGATTAGCATTATGCTAACAGGTGTGGTTTTGCAAAAAAACAGATTTTTATAATTTAAGGTAGATTGAAAATTATAAAAATCTGTTTTTCTATTCGCTTTACAATGCCCATCACATTAAATATGGCAAGGCAACATGCGTACTTTGTTTTGTGACTAATACTACTAACTTGTCCAACAACAATCGGTAACACAATGACCAGAACAGCCAAAAGAATGCTCGCAACCAGCATTAAGTGCTCGTAAAGCATCTCCTACTGATTGCACAGCGGGCGAAACAGTAATGTTAAAAAGTTTATTACCGTTTGAACATGTTCCGTCAAATCCCGATGACGGACAAATTTGGCAACTAGATCCCGTTTCGCCGAAGCAATGATCGCCCCCATTGATACTTTTTAATTCACTTCTTTTTAGATTAGATCCTAGTTTTAATGCTGAATTTACCATAAAATATTTTTTAAAAATTTAAAATAATCTTCACTGTTTATATTTCACAAAGATATACCAACAAAGTTAAAAAAGTTTAAGTTTTATTTTAAGCCCCCTCTCAATAAAACAAAGATCGGTAAAAAAATATTGTACCTTTGCATGTTGGACACTATAAATTATCAATTAATATCATTTGGGTGCATGTTGTAAATGGTTAACTTAATTATTGATTAAGCCATCTCGTTGCTTGTATTTTGTTCTCTATAACTTATTTATAAAAAATAATGTTTAATTCTTTAGTACTAAGACTCGTCTTTGTATATTAATATTTTTAGTGCAAAACAATAAAATCAGCCGTAATGAAAATAATAAAACATGCAACACGATAGTGAAAGGTATAGAATTGTATTAGCTTTATTTTTTGTTGTTTTCTTTTTGTTATTTGCTCGTCTCGTAACTATTGAAATAGTTGATAGAGGCAAATACTTGAGGCTATCAAAAAGCAATGCAATCCTAAGAAAAATAATTTATCCAGAACGAGGACTTGTTTATGACGCAAAAAATCGTGTTATTGTTGATAACCAATTAGAGTTCAACTTATTGGTTGAGCCTGATTTGATAGCGAATCTTGATACCGTAGCCCTTTGCAAAGCCTTAGATATATCCATTGAAGACTTTAATACGAGATTAAAAACCATAATCACTAAGAACGGTCCCTATCGGCAGAGTATAATTGAGCGACTATTAACCATTCAACAACAGTCTTATTTTGAAGAAAATGCCTATCGATTTAAAGGGTTTGAAGTAGGAAAGTTTTCTACGCGATACTATCCTTATGTATTCGGGTCGCATATTTTAGGGTACTTATCAGAAGTAAATACGAACACGATTAACAATTCCAAGGGCTATTATGCAATAGGCGATTGGATTGGGAAAATTGGTATTGAAGGGCAATATGAATCGATACTCAGAGGGACGCGTGGGAGTAGTTTGTTTTTGAGAAATAATAATAACAAAATACAAAGCTCTTTTGAAAACGGTCAATTTGATACGCCGGCAATCGCTGGTAAAAATATTCACCTGTCTCTTGACATGGGTTTACAGGAAATTGCAGAAAAATTACTAACCAATAAGCGCGGTAGTGTTGTTGCTATTAATCCTAACACCGGTGCAATATTAGCAATGGCTTCTGCACCAGGATACGACCCTAATATTCTTTATACCAAAAATAGAAATGTATTTTATCAAAACATATTGTCAGACAAAAATAAACCGTTCTTTAACCGAGCCATTCAAGGATTATACCCCCCCGGCTCAACCTTTAAGCCTTTTGCCAGTTTATTGTCACTTCAGGAAAATATTATTGACGAAGATTTTGGCGTAAATTGTTTTGGGTATTACGAAGGATGTACTAATAAAATAATTAAGTGTTTGCACCACAATCCAGGACATGCATCTAACTTCTTTAAAGGTTTAGCCAATTCGTGCAATAGTTATTTTTGTACGATATTTAAAAAACTATTGGATAGTCGCTATTACAGTAATATTTATAGTGCTTACAATACATGGCGTAGCTACTTAATATCCTTCGGCTTTGGTCAAAAAATGGGCATTGATATACCCGGTGAGGAAAAAGGGTATATTCCTGATACGGCTATTTTTAACAAGCAGTTTGGAGTCAATAGACTAAAAAGTTGTAATATTATCACCTTAGGTATTGGGCAAGATAAGATGCTGGTATCGCCTTTGCAAATGGCAAATATGACATGTGTTATTGCCAATAAAGGATTTTATTATACGCCCCATTTTCTTGCAAGTGTTGACAACCCGAATCAAGTGGATATAAAATTAATGGATGGATTTAAAAAAAAGCATAGTGTCAAGTATATTTCAGAAAACAATTACAATCTTGTTATTGAAGCTATGCATGATGTAACTAAATTTGGTACAGCAAAAAATACGCGGGTTGCTGATATTGATTATTGTGCTAAGACAGGAACGTCCCAAAATCCCCATGGCTTAGATCATTCATGGTTTATTGCATTTGCACCTAAGGATCATCCGCAAATTGCTGTTGCGGTGATTATAGAAAATGCCGGTGCGGGTTCTACGTGGGCTGCACCTATTGCAGCCTTGGTTATGGAGCAATATTTAAAGGATAGTTTATCTATATCGAGTCAAGATAAGTTTGCTGAATTAGTAAATACTAATTTGCTTGGTCAACAATCATCAAAATAATCATAAACAATAAGCCATGCGTCTTCTTCTGTTACCGATTAATTATTTTAGAGCTATTTTATTGTTCGTTGCCTGTGGTTTACTCCTGCCCTTAACCAATGCACAAGAGCGGTATCCAGGACTACAATCTGCACAATTAGTCATGGATCAAGCCCATATTTTATCAGCTCCTGAACAATCTGCACTTGAGCGAAAATTAGTTGCTTTTGCTGATACAACAAGTAATCAGATAGCGGTCATCATTATTCCATCGCTTAATGACAAGCCGATTGAAGAGTTGGCAACTGCATTGTTTAGGCAATATGGTATCGGTACTAAAAAAAATAATAATGGCATCTTGCTGTTAGTTGCCATACAAGAAAAAAAAGTAAGAATTGAAGTTGGCTATGGTTTGGAAGGTGCCATTCCTGATTTGTTGGCTCACGATATTATTGTTAAAGATATAAAACCATATTTCATAAAAGGTTTTTATTATCAAGGAATTGATAGTGCTACTAATGATATATGTCGTGCAGCGTTAGGTGAATACCGTATAAAAGCAAATAAACCTAATAATAACGGGACGGTTGTTTTTTTAATTATGTTAGGCATTGTGTTGCTTATACTTTTTTTAATGAAAAGAGGAGGAGGGCGTAGTGGTGGTGGTATGGGGTTCGGTTATTTTTTACCATTTATGTTTTTAGGTGGTGGGCGTGGTGGCGGTGGTGGTAATAGCGATGGCGGTTTTGACGGTTTTGGTGGCGGTAGTAGTGGCGGTGGTGGTGCGAGTGATGGGTGGTGATTGTTGCTGGTGCATGTAGATAAAAATTTGCGTCTATAACGATCTATAATGAAAAGAGCCGGTACAACCGTGAGGAACATGACTTCTTAATGATTAATTGTTAATTGTTTTGCTTTTCAAGGCTATCTCATGAAAAAATATATTTTACCCCATATTGCTCATAGTAAATTTTATATGCAGGCTGATAATTCAGTTACTACAATTTTAATCGAAAGAATGTCCCATCAAATCATAAAAGTTTAATGAAATCGTTTGCAGAAAATAGATATTGCAAATAAAGTAAGCTACTATTCATTTTTCTGTAACACCGCAACAAACATACTGTCGCTTCGTAGGGCATAGCCATAAAAAGATTCCTCATATACCACGGTTAGATTATATGTCTTTTTAAAATGTGCTACCATTAAGGAGTTTTCTTTTTTGAAAACGGAACAGGTGATGTACGCTAAAAAGCCTTTACTTTTTAAATTGGGTAATACACTTTCAATTATTTTTTTTTGCCTTTCTTCAAATTGCTCAAGTACATGTGTATCAAAATAATAAGCTGCTTCTGGGGTTCTAGCCCATGTTCCACTTCCGGAGCACGGCACATCGGCAATAATTAAATCAAAAAGATTATTGGCGGTTGGCTCTAAGGATTGTTTGGTAAGATCAATTTCTTGAACAGTATATTTTTTTAGCCCCGCTGTACTGAATCTCTTTTTTAAATTATAAAGGATAGCGGGTCTCATATCCGAAACGGTTAGGTTCATCTTGGGAATGGCATCGTAAAATAATAGTGATTTACCACCACTGCCGGCACAACAATCCCATATTTTAGGGGTATTAGGTAATTTGATATGGTCTAAAATAGTGCGTACTTTTTGTGCGTGTATGTCTTGAATAAAAATATCATGGTTCATAACTACATAAGAATCTAAAGCTATGCCTTGTTCTACGGCAATACAAGTATCATGTATGATAGAATAGATAATTCCTTGTTGTTGCAGTTTCTTTTGTACCTCATTAATTTTTTTATAGGGTATTCTAATAAATACGAGCGGGTGAATAAGAAAAGAAAGACTGTAAGCATCAGGATTACAATTTTCCTCTAATTGTTCTACTATGTTGTCGTTTAGTATAGATTTAGTCATGCTGTTGTAGGTTTGGCAGATAAACGCAACACGCTGTTGGAACGATAGCGTAGTATCCCATGACGCAGAAAAACAGGGGTGCCAAATTAATGGTTCTACAATAAAAAGGGCGGCTAAAACTTTGTCTTTAATGCTTTGACGGGGCAAGGCTTTGCCTATTCTAAAAAAGGCATAACAAGCACTCGTAATTCTTTTTCTATCGGTTGAACCGTGTTTTTTTTCAGAGCGAAAATAATCTTTTAGATATAACGATAACGGTTGTTGTCCGCTATAATTTTGAATTAACCTGGTAGCACCATCAATTTGTTTAAACAAAATCATCTGCTATTGAATATCTAACAGAACTTTAGTGGGGTCTTGACCCGTGAGCATGTTTAACGGATTTTCTAAAAGTGATTTTACACGAACTAGAAATGATACGCTTTCTTTACCATCAATAATACGGTGATCATAGCTTAGTGCCAAATACATCATTGGGCGAATTTCTACTTTGCCATTTACAGCTACTGGTCGTTCTTGTATTTTGTGCATACCCAAAATTGCACTTTGTGGAAGATTAATGATTGGAGTACTTAATAAACTGCCAAAAACACCACCATTGGTAATGGTAAAAGTCCCGCCTTGTAATTCATCAGCGGTAAGTTTGTTATCCTTGGCTTTTGTTGATAGTTCAATTATCTTTTTTTCAATATCGGCAAAAGAAAGATTTTGTACATTTCTTATAATTGGTACGGTTAGTCCTCGTGGGGTACTTACTGCAATACTAATATGAGTATAATCATGAAACTCAATACTATCTTGATCAATAAAGGCGTTAACTGCAGGAAAATCTAATAAAGCAATACTACTCGCTTTTGTAAAAAAGCTCATAAAGCCAAGTCCTACGCCGTGTTGTTCTTTAAAAGTATCCTTATATTGACTTCTTATTTTCAATATTTCAGTCATATCCACTTCATTAAAAGTGGTTAACATGGCTGTTGTATTTTTCGCTTCCACCAATCGCTTACTAATTGTTTTTCTTAGGGCAGACATTTTTTCGCGTCTATTAGTTACGACACGATCAGATGAAGATGAGTTTTGCTTTCCTTTTAAGATGTTGAGAATGTCTTGTTTTTTAATTTTATGAGTATCGCTAACGGGAATTTGTGAAGGTTCTATTTTATTGTCCTTCATAATTGCCGAAGCCAAAGGCGTTGCTTTAATTTCAGAAGGGTTGTTTACTGATTTTATCGGTGGTTCCGGAGACGGTTTATCAGTAGTAACCGATGATATTGGTTTTGCCGATTTTTGTTGCGTTGTTTGATTAGGCGATGGCGTGGTATCTTTAGTGGGATGCGGTGTAGCAGCAGTATCGATTGTACCGATGAGTGCACCAATTTCTACGGTATCACCTTCTGCTGCGATTGTTTTTAAAATCCCGCTTTGTTCAGCATTTACCTCAACGGTTGCTTTTTCGCTTTCTATTTCTGCTATGGCTACATCTCTTTCAACAAAATCACCTGTTTTTTTAAGCCATTTTAATAAAGTAACCTCTTTAATTGATTCGCCAATAGCAGGAATTTTTATATCTACCATGAGTATAATTGTAATTTTAAGATTCAAAACTACCTATTTTTTTTCGTTTTAGAGGAATTATTTAGGCTAACTCTTTTTTTATAGTCTCTTTTACAATGCTGAAAGAAAGGGAGCTTATATAGAAAAAAATAAGGGTATAGAAAAATAGGCTCTATGACGAAATGAGTGGGTAGGTTAGTTACATTTTATATTTGATTACCGTTGAGGATATAGGCAAAATGCCCTCAGAGGAAGGGCTTTGCAAAACAAGGCGAACGAAGTGGCTATCGAAAATGGGCGACGGCGAATATATCAAAGAAAGCGAGTGGTGGCGAAGCAAGAATCGTAAAGGTGGAAGCAAGTAATACCTAATCGCTACCACTTGCTTTCTATATATCCGATGCCATTCATTTTCGATAACGAAGAGAGCTGTAGTTTTGCAGTCCTTACTCTGAGGGCTTGATTTTTTCTTTGTTTCTTTCTTTTGTATCAAGACAAAAGAAAGAAAAATGACCTTGTAAAACTTTAAATGGTCGTTTGGAAAAGCAACTTTTTAGCTCTAATTTATGGGTATATTTAGACACACTTTTTTTACTTTAAAATTTACATTTTACAGGTTTACTCCCCACAAAATAAACTTACCCGAAAAATGACCTTATAAAATACCAAAATATCATTTTTAAAGTCATCCAGCTTCTAACATTTTATCCACCCTTTTCGTCATAGAGCCGAAAAATAAAATAAAAAATAGACCGATAAAAAGTTTTAATTTTAAACTGTAATAGATGCTTGTCCTCTTTCTATTTTCGGATAGATTGCATTTCGGCCATTATTTTTAAACACCATACGAGATGTCTTTCAACAAACTTGTTTTATACAAAAGAGTATTATCGGGATTATTCTTTGTTTTTGGTATGCTTATACTTTTATACACCAATTTCTACACCTATCTCATTTTATTGGGGATAATCATGTTTGGTTGTTGGTATGAATGTTTTAAAATCAGCACTTTGATTATAAAAAGAAACAAGGTTTTACAACTAAAACAATTGTTGATAGAATGCTTGACACTTTCATTACTAATAGCTTTTACTATTAATCAGTATCAAGAGGGTGACCATACAAATTCAGCTTTTTACCAATCAGCATGGTGGATACTCTTATTTTTTATAACACTGTACTATTTTAGTTTACTCATTATACGGGGTATCCGTTTTTTGTTTTTTTCATTGTTGCCAACAATGTACATATTTGTTCCGATTGTTTTAGGCATGGTCTATTTGTATTTTATATATCCGAGCTATCGTGTGGGTAATTTTACAATTCCTTTATTACCAACCCTTGTTTTTTTAGTAGTGTGGCTTAATGATTCTATGGCTTATTTTATTGGGTCATGGATTGGCAAAACGCCCCTAACATCAATATCGCCTAAAAAAACAGTTGAAGGGAGTTTGGGTGGTCTATTAGTTAGTGTGGTGTTATTAACAATTTTGTTACAACCAATTCATCCCCATACAGCAATTAATATACTCATGGTTACCGTTGCATCTATTGTTAGTATATTGGGAGACTTAGTTGAAAGTAAACTGAAAAGATTAGCCAGCATTAAAGACAGCGGATTTTTTTTACCGGGACATGGTGGTTTTTTAGATCGCTTCGACTCTTTTTTAATAACCGCCACCGCTCTGTTTTTATTTCAGCTATTACATGCCGAATTAGGTTAAATAAAAAAAGTTTATGACGAAATGAGTGGGCTTAATTAATGTTTAATGGGGAGTATAAAAAAGATTGTGTAAATAGGATTTAAGACTTGGTAAATATAGTACTAATTAAACCTGACAGATACGGTTTTTAAAATTTATAAGTTGCCGATATTTCTTGTGTCGAATAAAAAATCTACCTTGTATAAGGTAGATTTTTTCATATAATATATATTTTTTCTATAGCATACCTACCACGCCTATGTCACCTAACTCATCAAATTCATGTG
>JASGCP010000027.1 GCA_030053995.1 Phycisphaerales bacterium | reverse complement strand
TTAAAAACCAATTCATTTCTACCATTTTTACCCACTCAATTCGTCATAGAGCCATATTTTTTAAAGAATATTGATTATATTTTCTAATTTGCGTCCCGAATAGTTGATTGTATTTTATACAGGGGTAGTTATGTTAATTTAATTTTTAATTCTTATGGTTAAACTTATCTCAAGAGATAAACTTTTTTTATTTATCATGTTGGTAGGACTATTATCAGCAGTTAGTTGTAAAAAAAATCAAAATTCGCCTAACCTTAACACTGGCAATTTAATACCTTTGCAGGTAGGCAACTCTTGGGTATATAATATTGCCGATAGCTCATCTTCAACAAATAATATGGTCGTTGATACAAACTTTACGCGTTCTGTTGAGTCGCCCGTAACTTTTGGTAGTTATTCGTATTACCCCTATAATTTGCAGAACAATGAAACGCAAAGGAGCATAATACAAGGATATACCCGCGTAGGGTCATATACTATAAGTGGTGTAAGCTATCCTGCTTATTTTGGTTATACAAATGGTCCGGGATTTTTACTCCTCCCTGATTCATTTACCGCTGTTAGTGAGGTGGCTGATCAGTTAGTTTTAGTAGATGCCCCACAAGGATCAACTTTTTCAAGAGATAGCCCTTTTGTATATGTTTACGAAGGTAGTAACCCATTGTATATTAATATAGGAACGGTAATAGACACTCTTTTTAAAAATGATAGTTTATACGCTAGTACGCAATACACGATCACAAATACTAATGCAACGGCTACAATTAATGATGTTACTTATACGGGTCTTTATACATTGGATGCTATCTGTACAGGCTACCGTGCACCTGCTAACGGAAGTGGAGCACATGTAGATAAGCCATTTGTATTTGGTTGTTCAACTACTCGTTATAAAAGAGCATTAGGTTTTGTATCCCGAATTATTTCATTAAAATTTAGTGAAGTGGGAGGAGTTTATCAGAGAGAAATTTGGAACTTAATTAGCTCGTCTGTAAAGTAGGCAATTAAGGCGGGTTTATCTCTTGTTTTGTTGAATTGGTGCTGTATAAATTTTCTGTAGCTGTTGAGCATAATCTAATAGTACAGGATCATTCGGATATATCTGTAATCCTTGGTAAACAACAGAACGGCACTCGGTTAGTTTGCCATATTTACCGTACAAAAGAGCTAAATTTTCATAAGCTAATTGATAGTTGTCTGTGTTAATAGCTTGTAAATAGAGTGGAATAGCTTGAGCCGTATCCGATTCGTTCATATAAATTAAGGCTAAATTATTTAAGGGAGGGGCATAACCAGGTGGGGGCGATAGGGCAATCGATTTTTTAAATAATGCTCGAGCATGTTCTATATCATTGATGCGATAATCTTCTACTCCTAAATTATTACTAAGAATATAACTGTCCGGAGCATATTGTAAGTCATGGGCATATAAAGTTTTTGCAGAACTAAAGTCTTCTCCTCTTTCGTATGTGTACATTATAAAATACATGATGTAGCAAGCACAAATAACAGTTATGATTTTTTTTGAAATGAACGAATTGATATAGGATGTGTTTTTTAAGTGTACATAAATCATTCCCATCATCAGTAAGCATGGAATGAGTAAAACACGAGCCCAAAGTTCTTGTAAAGAGTAGGGTAGTATAATGAATAAGTTACTAATGGGGGCTAGTAATACCGCAAAAATAATCCCAAAGCCTAATATGAACTTCCTACTGTTTTGAAATTTATAAAAAATATACCCCAGTAAGGATGTAAATAGTCCAACTAAGAGTGTATCCGTATTTAAAAGGTGTTTTTGTATGAAAAGATATTCATAATGATAATGGTAAGGGAAAAATAATATCTGAGCATAAATCACCAGTGCTTTTAAAAAAGTAGATAGCCGAACCAGCCAATCTGTTTGATAGAACCAAGAAAGTGCCCTGGTTTCTTGTTGTGTTTGCAGTTGATACCGGAAAATGAGAAACATGAGTAGTACCCAAAATATGCTGATCCAAAACCAAAGTGTTTTTTTGCAGTAGTTTTTCCAGTTAGGATGCTGAAAAAAACAAAGTACCCATAAGATGAACGGCAACCCTATTAGTGTCTCTTTACTAAAAAGAGAAAGAAGGTAAGCAAGTATTGTCATGATGCCTTGTTTCTTCTTACGGTTGTATAGGAATAACTGAAATTGATAAAGTGCAAAAAGGCCGAGTGATAAGGCTAATATCCCTGCCCTGCCTGATACATAGTCCACATCTGAAGTTTGTAAGGGATGGACACAATACAGTAGGCTTAATATCCAAGCTAATAAGTTCTGTTTAAAGTATAGTCTTAAAAATAAAAACAAAAAGATAACCCCGAATAAGTGATAACAAAGGCTCGTTATATGAAAAATAAGTGGATTTATTACACCCCCTCCTAAGAATACATCGAATAAGTATGAAAGTGTTGTTAGCGGTCTGTAATAACTTGTTTTTTCTAAACTTTCGCCCCATAGCCCCGTTGTAAAAGCTGCAAAAAAATCTTTATTGATTAGGGTTTGATTGCCCAGTATCTGAACTTCATCATCCCATATAAATGGATGGGTTAGTTGATGGAAAAATACGAGCACCCCTATTGCCACGAGTGCATAAATATATTTTGTGGGACTCCCCATTTCTTGGGGTAATTGTAAATTAGATAGGACTGTTTTTCTTCCTGCTGTTGCGGAAGAACTATCTTTTTTATTTTTTTTTACCATCGACTACATGCTATATCTTTTGAAGGTACATATTTTTTATTTACTTTTAAAGGTTGAGCATAGACGACTAAATCATTTTTTGAGGTGCTAAGGGAAGTAAGATTTAATGCTCAAGGATGAAAAATAGCTCTCGAACGAAGTGCGTGTAATCTTTTATTTGTGCTATTGGGGGGCAACCATTAAACGCTATAATTTAGTCGCATAAGTCGTCAATATAATATTTTGGCTAAAGCATTCTTATTAAATTTATTTGTCCTCCAGATAAATCTGGATGCAATCGATGGCAAAAAATAAAAAAAGATTAATCGCCCTGATTTATCTGGAAGCAATTAGTAAAATCTGTGTAATCCGTGATTCAGATAAAAGAAATAAAAACTATCGATTTAAGGTGCAATTGGTTAGTAATTAATCCTCAAACCTTAACCATTAAATATTAATTAAGCTATCTCATCTCATCGTGGAGTGAGCTAATAAGTTTAATATTATTAACCTTTTTTTAACATTCGGATGTTTATATAGTCAAACTTATAAGAAATACAAACTCGCAAGATTATGAAACATTACAATAACCAAATAGGAGAAACAGTAAATATTATAAAACTTCTTCTGTAAAAGGCTTTCTTTTGTATGCTTTTGCAAAAATCCCTGTAGGATGATTGTTTCATATATTATAAATTATAATATATATTATAATAGAAACAACAAATAAACATAGATAGTGATAAGATGTATTTTTTAATTGTGGTGTAGGGTGGGATTCTTTGATATTAAAATATCTTTTATGAAACAGCTTTATTCTTATTTATTAACAATGTTAGCGGTGATTTTTGTATCATTAAATACAGGTGTATTAAGTCAACTGTTAAATTATGATACGCTATATTTTTTATTGATTCGTTCAGTTTTATCGCTCGCAGTTGTATTTTTTTTATTAAAGATAAAGGATAAATCCTTTTCTATAAATATTAAGGAAAGAAAGCACGATATTATTTCAGGTGTTTTTTTGGCATTAAGATGGTTTTTTTTCTATTCGGCTATTCGTTTTTCAAATGCACCTACAGCTTTATTAGCCGTATCTTTAGGTCCAATGATTACGAGCTTATTGGAACCTATTATTATGATGCACACAATTAAAGTAGATAAAAAGGAATTGCTTATTGCTCTTTTACCAGTTTTAGGATTAATGGGAATATATCATATGAATGTTGATCTACGATTTGGTTTATTATTAGGTTTGGTGTCAGCTATCTTTAATGTATTATCTCTTCTTTACAATAAAAAAACAATTGAATTGCAAAAAGATAATAATCTTAAGAGTAGCCCTTTTTATATTATGTTTTATCAGTTAATAGGGGCGACTATAGTTGTTTTATTGGCATTTGTTGTGAGTATAAACAGAGTGGCAACTACCAGCGTACTTCCTTCAAAATACAACAATGTAATTATTGTATTGATCATTGCTTTCACCTTATTGTCTAGTTATTTGACTTTTCGAGCCCTAAAATATATAACTACCTATAGTTCAACATTAATCTATAGTTTGCAACCTTTTTTAGGTATTCTATCAGTGTTCGTATTTCTAAATGATATTCAATTGCAGACTTCATTTTATATTGGTGCTATGTTAATTTTCGTATCCTTGATTTTACATTGTTTGAATGATTATTATAATAGCCATCCCCGTGTTGAAAAATATCAAGGAGGGTATGGACTTGCACTGCAGCCTGTTGTTAAAAACGATAAAACTGCCTTTTAAATTGCCCAAAATATATCGCAAGCCGTTAGGCTAATACACTTCTCTATATCAATCTTTGACGCTTTAAAAAAAAACCATATAAGGGAATGACTATAAGAAGATCAAATAGTAGTTTAAAAAAAATGATCGAACCGATTTCTTGAAGCATAGAATAAGATAGTCCAAAAGCGATACTAAAAAAAGTAGCCGTGTCAATGATTGTAGCAAAAAAACCGGCAATGAGTGGTCCCCAATACCAATTTAGTCTTTTTCTTATTTTTGAGAATATGAATATATCTGCTCCTTGAGCAATAAAATAAGCCAAACCGCTCGCTAAGCCAATGCGTACATTTACCCAATACATGGTTAGTATGCTGGCAGGAATAAAAGCTATTGAAATTACCTGATACGCTTTTTCTTTCCCGTTTATTCGTACGGTTAAATCGGTTAATAATAAGATAAAGGGATAAACCAATAATCCATAAGGAATAATAAAAACGCTCAATTGAAAGGTATATTGGACTAAATAATTAGCGAGCATGATAATGAATACATGCATGCATGCTAACGTGTAAATGGAATATTTCATATTGGTTGTAAAATAATAAAAAACTAGTCTCTGTACTCTTTTAATTGCATTAAGTAGCGTCGTTAGTCTATGTACATAATTTTTTGGGATATATCTGTAAAAAAAAATACCTTTGTGGAATTATTTCAATTTTCTGGGTATTGTTTAATTTTATTTTATTTTCATTTTAATATACAAATACATGAAAGAAGTACAATCTGAAAAATTTGTCCTGCAAAATGTTGCTTTTTTGGGAAGAACATTCAAACAATTGTGTGATCTCTTTAATATACAGGAAATAAAAAGTTTTGAAGGTAAGAAGGTGTTGGATTGTCCAGGCGGTCCCAGTGGTCTCAACAAATATTTTAAAGATCATCAAATTCATTGTGTTTCTGTTGATCCACTCTATAATTTAGATATCGAAGACGCTTCTAAAATTGGAAAAAGAGATGTTGATCTTTGTGATACTTCACTTTATGCAGATGAAATATGTAAACGCTTAGTATCGTTTGATTTTTTTAAGGAATCTCATAATGCCCGACAAGTTTTTATTGAGGATTTTGAACTTGGCAAAGCTGAAGGTCGGTATGTGGTCGGTCATCTTCCAAAATTGTCTTTTAAGGACAAATCATTTGATATTGTTCTTAGTGCTAATTTGTTATTTTTATATGCACCTAAAAGTGTCGGCGGTATTTCTGCTGATGAAAATACACCGTTGAATTATCAATGGCACTTGGATAGTATTTTGGAGCTCATGCGCTTAGCAAAGCAAGAAGTGAGAATTGGCGGGTGTGCACATTTCTATAGTAGTTTTTATGAAAATCGCTTAGAACTCCACCCGTGGACAAAACGGATTATTGATGAACTGCATGGCAGAAAAATAAAGACTGAACTGGTTAAAACGCCTGAGCATGCTCATAGAAAAGTGGAGACTTATATGTTAAGAATTATATTGTAGCAGTAGAAATTGATACGAATAAATTTGTTTATGTTTTTTTAGTTTTACAAAAGTATTTATCCAGAAGTATTAAATCGATTTTTCCAAACTTTATTAAATATACAAATACATGAATGAAATACAACCCGAGAAATTTGCCCTGCAAAATATTGCTTTTGTGGGAAGAACATTCAAACAATTGTGTGAGCTTTTTGATATTAAGGATATAAAAAGTTTAGAAGGTAAGAAGGTGTTGGATTGTCCTGGCGGTCCCAGTGGTCTCAACAGATATTTTAAAGATCATCAAATTCATTGTGTTTCTGTTGATCCGCTCTATAATTTGGATATCAAAGATGTTTCTAACATTGGAAAAAGAGATGTTGATCTTTGTGATAATTCGCTTCATGCGGTTGAAAAAGTAAGTAAAATACCAGTATCGTTTGATTTTTTTAAGGAATCTCATAATGCCCGACAAGTTTTTATTGATGATTTTGAACTTGGCAAAGCTGAAGGTCGGTATGTGGTCGGTCAACTTCCAAAATTGTCTTTTAAGGATAAGTCATTTGATATTGCTCTTAGTGCTAATTTATTATTTCTATATGCACCTAAAAGTGTAGGCGGTATTTCTGCTGATGAAAATACACCGTTGGATTATCAATGGCACTTGGATAGTATTCTTGAGCTGATGCGCATAGCAAAGCAAGAAGTGAGAATTGGTGCTTGTGCACATTTCCGTAGTAGTTTTTATGAAAATCGATTAGAACTCCATCCATGGACCAAACGGATTATAGATGAACTTCATGACAAAAAAATAAAGACTGAGCTAGTTAAAACACCGGAACACACCCCTAGAGAATCCGAGACTTATATGTTAAGAATTATATTGTAGCCGTATAAGTTGATACGAATAATTTTGTTTATGTAGGTATTGTTTTTTTGCAGAATTATCAAATCGTCTTTTCTCAAACCCTGTTAAATATAAAAATACATGAAAGAAGTACAATCGGATCAATTTGCACTACAGAATATAGCTTTCTTTGGAAGATCGGCTGAATACTTATGTGAGCTTTTTGATATTAAGGATATAAAAAGTTTAGAAGGTAAGAAGGTCTTGGATTGTCCCGGCGGTCCCAGTGGTCTCAACAAATATTTTAAAGATCATCAAATTCATTGCGTTTCAGTTGATCCACTTTATAAATTAGATAGTGAAGCTGCCGCTAAACTTGGTGAAAGGGATGTTGATAATTGTCTTCAATTAATTAATAGCGATAACAAAGCGAAATTAGAAACGAAATTTACAAACTTTGCAGACGTTAGCCATAATGTTAGAAAGATTTTTATTGCTGATTATGAACTTGGTAAAGCTGAAGGACGCTATGTGGTTGATCAACTACCGCAATTATCTTTTAAGGATCAATCCTTTGATGTTGTGCTTAGTTCTCATTTGTTATTTTTATATGCACCTAAAAGTGTAGGCGGTATTACTGCTGATGAGCATACACCGTTAAATTATCAATGGCACTTAGATAGTGTTTTTGAGCTCATGCGCGTAGCAAAGCAAGAAGTGCGCATTGCTCGTTGTAGTCGTTTTGATACTTACTTTTATGAACATCGCTTAGAACTCCATCCGTGGGCAAAACGGATTATTGATGAATTACATGCGAAAAAAATAAAAACAGAGTTGATTGAAACACCCTTACACGGACCTATAATATCGGCAACGTATATGTTAAGAATTGTTCTATAGTGTTCTATATTGATGTTCAGTAAACCAGACACCAAGGATAGTGAGGATATAAAAGTCTTGCACGGGAAAATTTGCTGATGGTATCTTTTAAGAACCTTCAGTTTTATTTTTTATTGAGCATTGAAATTGCTTACTCTTTTGAACTGAACCTTCATAGTTGTTTTAGTCATTAGTCTAATATTTTTAGTAAATAAATTAAAAAAAGTTATAACTTCGTTTTCTATTTATCCCGTAAGGCTTTAACAAGTGTTCTCATTGTTGAGGGAGCCGCCAGCAGGGTATGATCTAAAACGATTATTTTTGTATGCCTAAGGTAAAAACAAATTCTAGTGCTAAAAAACGATTTAAAGTAACAGGCACTGGGAAAATTACTTTTCAAAAGAGCTTCAAACGACATATTCTGTCTAAAAAATCTAAGAAAAGAAAAAGACATCTCCGTATCGATGGAGTGGTTGGTAGTCCTAACTTACATTTTGTAAAAAGGCTATTGAGGCTAAAATAGGGTAAAAATACTCTTGAATACTACAATTTTAAAAATAATCTATAAAATAATTTAATATGCCGCGTTCAGTAAATGCTGTTGCATCTAAAGCTAGAAGAAAAAAAATATTTAAACAAGCTAAGGGTTTTTATGGTAAAAGAAAAAATGTATTAACGGTAGCTAAAAATATTGTAGAAAAAGGTTTGACCTATAGCTATGTCGGTAGAAAGGTGAAAAAAAGAGATTATCGACAGTTGTGGATCGTCAGAATTAATGCAGCGGTTCGTGCAGAAGGACTTACTTACAACCAGTTTATACATAAACTTAAACAAAAGGGAATTGATATTGATCGCAAAATATTAGCTGATATGGCTATGAATAATGCAGAGAGTTTTAAATCCTTAATAGCTTTAGTTAAGGCTTAGTTGTGTTGCTAAGAGATTGACTGTTTTGTTTTTTAAAAGGGTTATCTCTATTTACAAGGATTGTTTTGCGTTTTCCTGTTGATCTATTTTCTTAATTCTTATGTCCCTTATTAAGTCGAAATTACAAAATATAATTAAGGAGTTTAAACCTACCTCTTGGGTAATTGATAATAAAACTGCTACTTATGTTATTACAATCATTGTTTCTTTAATTGGTTTACATACCTTTCTAACCTTACCTAAAGAACAATTCCCTGATATTTTAGTGCCCCGTATTTCAGTTACTACAATTTATGCCGGTAACTCGCCAAAGGATATCGAGAATTTGGTAACCCGCCCAATCGAAAAAAAACTTAAAGGCTTGTCAGGGGTACATATCGATAAAGTATCTTCGTTTTCATATCAAGATTATTCGCTTATTACTGTTGAATTTGGTACCGATGTTAATGTTGCCCTAGCTAAACAAAAAGTTAAGGACGCAGTGGATAAGGCTAAATCTGATTTGCCTAATGACTTAACGGCTCAACCAGAAGTTGCGGAATTCTCTGTTAGTGATTTACCGTTCTTGTATGTTAATTTATCCGGCGATTATTCCCCGCAACAACTTAAAAAATATGCAGATGATATAAAAGATCAATTAGAAGCTATTTCTGCAATCAATAAGGTTGATATGATTGGTGCCCCTGAACGAGAAATTCAGGTTAATGTAGATCCTTATAAAATGAAAGCATCTTACATAACTTTTGATAATATCGCCGACGCTATTAATTATGAAAATAGGGATATCGGCGGTGGACTACTCAAAATGGGGCAGATGAATCGTACCGTGAATATTAAAGGGCAGTTCAATACCGCTAACGATATGTCTGCTATTGTCATAAAAAACATTTACGGTGGTGATATTTTTTTACAGGATATAGCAACGATTATTGATACAACTAAAGAACCTGATAGTTATGCCGACTTAAATGGTAAACCGGTTATTACTTTATCGTTATTGAAAAGAGCTGGAGAAAACCTTATTGAGACAACAGATAAAGTTAAGGAGACGCTTGCTACTATGTATATTAATAAGAGTTTGCCTTCAAACTTACATATCGTTTATTCCGGTGACCAAAGTATTCAAACCAATGCTTCTTTTACCGATCTTATTAATACAATTGTTATTGGCTTTATATTGGTTATGTGTGTATTGATGTTTTTTATGGGCGTTACTAACGCATTTTTTGTGGCATTAAGCGTGCCTTTGAGTGTTTTTGTAGCTTTTCTATTCTTGCCCGTAGGTAATATAATGGTGGGGAATACAATAACGCTTAATTCTATCGTTTTATTTGCGTTGCTGTTTGGATTGGGGATTATTGTTGATGACGCTATTGTTGTTATTGAAAATACGCATCGAATATTTAGTAATGGTAAAGTTCCTATTACGAATGCTGCTAAAGCGGCTGCCGGTGAGATATTTGTGCCTGTTTTAGCCGGAACTTTAACAACCTTAGCACCGTTCTTCCCATTGTTGATGTGGCAGGGACTTATTGGTAAATTTATGATTTATTTACCGGTTATGTTGATTCTTACCTTGACGGCTTCGTTGGTAGTTGCTTTTCTTATCAACCCCGTATTTGCTGTTAGTTTTATGCAGAAAGAAGGACCAGAGTATGAAGATGCACCTCATCTTATTTTTAAAAAAACTTGGTTTCGTTGTTGTTTGATCTTTGGTGTTTTATTAAATATAGTTGGCTTTCATGGTACCGGTAACCTGATCTTATTATTACCTATTCTGGCTGTCCTTGAACGATATGTATTGCGTAGGGTTATTCATTTATTTCAGGAAAAATTACTGCCTAATTTTACAAATTATTATGAGCGTTTATTGCATTGGGTTTTACAAAAGAAGAGACCAGCAATTGCCTTTTCATCCCTATTTGCTTTGTTTTTTGTTGCTTTGGGATTGCTCATTGCACGACATAATCCTATATCCTTTTTCCCTGATGGTGATCCTAATTTCATTTATGTGTATTTGAAGTTGCCCGTTGGAACGCAAGCTTCAGTTACTAATTCTGTTCTGCTTCAAGTAGAATCTAAAGTTGATTCAATTTTATATAAAAATGGTCGTAATGATGTTGTGGAAAGTGTTATCGCTAATGTGGCTATTGGTGCTAATAATCCTTATGATCATAACCAAGCTATTCAATCGAATCTTGGACGACTACAAGTTTCTTTTGTCCCCTTTGAAAAAAGGCACGGGCTATCAACACAGGCTTATTTAGATGAAATTAGGGCGTTCTTGAAGAATAATGATTTTGTTGGGGCTACAATATCGGTGGATAAAGAACCGAATGGTCCGCCAACTGATCCCCCAATTAATATTGAAATTGCGGGTAATGACTTCCAAGAGGATATTTTTGTTGCTACCCAGTTATATACCTATATCAATCAAAAGCAATTTTCAGGAATTGATAAATTGTTGTTGGATGTCGATGCTTCTAACCCCGAATTGAATATTTTAATTGATAGACAAAAATTGAATAAAGCCGGCATTCATTCTGCACAGATAGGTGCTACCATTCGAACGGCTATTTTTGGTAAGGAGGCTTCTAAGTTAAAAGATAAAGAAGATGAATATAAAATACAAGTTCGCTTGGACTCTCTACACCGCCAACGAATTATCGATGTTGTTGATATGCCTATAACTTTTAGAGACCCTGGTGACTTTAGTATTAAACAGGTTCCTATGAGTGGGTTTTGTACATTGGAGTTTACTAACGCTACTAATTGTATTAATAGAAAAAATTTTAAAAGAACTATTCAGATTCAGTCGGGAGTCTCAAATCCTTCACTGACAGCGTCTTTAAATGCTAAAATAGCGAAGTCCATTGAAGAATTTAAAATTACCCATGCCGTTCCTAATTCTATTACCATTACGCAAACCGGTGAAACAAAACAACAAGCTGAAACTAATAATTTCTTGATGAATGCAATGATCATTAGTTTGTTGTTGATATTTTTAATTTTAGTCGTTCAGTTTAATAGCCTTAGTAAACCTTTTATTGTGCTGACCGAGATATTCTTTTCGATCATTGGTGTTTTGCTCGGTTACGCATTAACGGGTATGACGATGCCAACGATCATGGTTGGTGTAGGTATTATAGGCTTAGCCGGTATTGTTATTAAAAATGGTATTTTGATTATTGAATTTACAGATGAGTTACGAAGTAGAGGCTATAAAATTAGAGAGGCTACTATTCAAGCCGGAAAAATTAGAATAATTCCCGTATTGTTGACTGCCTTGGCTACAACATTGGGATTAGTGCCGTTGGCAATCGGATTAAATATTAATTTCGTTTCGTTGTTTCAGCATCTCAACCCTCATATTTATTTCGGTGGAGACAGTGTTGTGTTTTGGGGACCACTGAGTTGGACATTAATATTCGGACTTATTTTCGCTTTCTTTTTAACCTTGGTAATGGTGCCCAGTATGTATTTACTGGCATTTAGACTGAAAAGACCGATGGAGCAATTTTATGGCACAAAGTATGTAGCACTGTTTGGTTTCTTAGGTCCCTTGTTCTTTCTTTTTCCTTGGATTATGTTTATGGTCAGAAAAATACAAGGACGCAAGATTTGGATGGGGCATTCTAAAAAATGAGACTTGGACGATAATCTTAGAATATTTTTTTAATATCCATTAGACTGTGTATAATCTTATCGGCTTGTGGTACTAATTTGTTTTCGTGCATGTTATTGTTGTTAAACCATATTGTGTACATTCCGGCTTCTTTACCGCCTTCTATATCATTTCTTACATGATCACCAATCATGCATGAATAACAACTATTTGTTCCCGCAAGGTTAATTGCTAAATTAAATATACTAGGATGTGGTTTTGATTTCATACACATTTCTGAGGTAATGACGGTATTGAAAAAATTAATAATCCCCGTTTCTTTTAATTTGATATGGGTTTCTTTATTAAATCCGTTTGATATAATATGTAGATAGTACCCTTTTTTTTTAAGGTAATGGAGTATATTTTCTGCGTCCGGTATTAATTGTTTCTTATAAGGTAGTCTTTCTAAGTATTCTTTACTTAATGCTACTGATAAGTCCATGTCATTGATGTCTATCTCCAATAATGTTTTCCAAAATCTTTTTACTTTTAGCGTATTACCTTGTATGTAACCTTTGGCGTAATCGCCCCATAGTTTTTCATTAATATGAAAATACAGTGTCCAGAAAGACTCAAAGTCAATAGGGCATCCACGGTTCTCTAAATGATATTCTTCAAATAATTCATATAGGACATCTTTGGAGTTCTCTTCAAAATCCCACAGGGTGTAGTCTAAATCAAAGAATAAATGTTGTATATCCATTAATAATAAAATTAATATGAATTATTTGTATATATTTGTTTCAACATCGCGAGGTAGAGCAGAGGTAGCTCGTCGGGCTCATAACCCGAAGGTCGGGGGTTCAATTCCCTCCCTCGCAACTAATAACATCGTTATAGGGACTTCTTAGAGGTCCCTATTTTATTTGTATCGGCATCTTAATAAATTATACATGCGGGTGGATCGTAAACATCTTGATTGTAAACGCCTTGGATAATTTTTAGAAGATCATGGTGGATTATTGTATTGGATGAAACTATAGACTCTTCATAAGGATTATATGTGTCTCCTTGATAGTTTGTAACAGTGCCACCGGCTTCTTCTAAGATTAAATAACCCGCTGCAACATCCCATGGTTTTAACGAGTATTCGTAATAGGCATCTGCTTTGCCACTTGCTACCCAACATAAATCCATCGATGCACAACCAATTCGGCGCATAGCAACCTGAATAGTAAGTAGTTGCTCAAATATGATTAGGTTTTTTTTTAATTTTTCTTTATTTTTTATATAAGGAAATCCGGTGATAATTAAACTGCTTTCTAATCGATTACAAGTACTGACGCTTATTTTTTTGTTGTTTAAAAATGCACCTTTTCCTTTTTCAGCAAAATATAATTCTTTTAAAAATGGGTTATAAACAGCACCCATAATTTGAATGCCATTCTGTTCTAACGATATAGAAATGGTACTTAAAGGAAATCCATGGGCAAAATTAACCGTACCATCTATTGGATCAATAATCCATTTTATGTGCCCTGTGTTTTTTAGGATACCTATCTCCTCGCTTAAAATTGCATGATCAGGATACGCTGTTTGTATTTCCCTAATAATGAATGCCTCGCTTGCTTTGTCGGCTTCGGTAACGAGATTGTTGTCTATGCCATCTTTGTTGTTAATGGTGAATCCTTTTATACTGTAGTCGATAACAATATCGCCTGCTTTTTGGATCGTGTTTAATAGGAATTCTTTTAAGGATGGGTGGGTTGACATGTTATCGAATTAAATAAAAAAATGAATCAATCAATGGTCTGCAAAATTCGTATTTAATTGCTACTTTTACACTATTTTTTTATCCAATTTAATAGAATTGCCAAAATGCTGGAGAAATTAACGATTCAGAATTATGCTATCATTGATAAAATTGATATTACTTTTTCGTCTAATCTTAATATTATAACTGGGGAAACTGGGGCCGGTAAGAGTATTATCTTAGGTGCCATTGGTTTAGTATTGGGCGATCGAGCTGATGCTACACATTTTCATAATAATGCAGAAAAATGTATTGTTGAATCGTTGTTTAATATAAAAAAATATAAATCTATTCAGAATTATTTAAAGAGCAATGATTTAGATGGCGAGGAACACTTAGTTATTCGACGAGAAATTACACCGCAAGGAAAGAGCCGATCGTTTGTTAATGATACGCCTGTTTCTTTACAAGCATTAAAGGAAATAGCTGTTTTGTTGGTTGATTTACATCAACAATTTGATACCGCTGATTTGCATACCACCACCTTTCAAAGAAACTTGTTAGATGGTTTTGTGCCCGATTTTACCGAGTTGAAAAAATTTCAGTTGGTTTTTGCAGAGTTTGAACTGAAAAATAAAGAATTGCGTGAATTGATGGAGCAAAAAAATAAATCGGAATCAGAAACAGGGTATAATCAATTTTTACTTGCCGAATTAAATCAAGCAGATTTTAAACCTAATGAAATTGAGGATATAGAGCAGGTATTGAAAAGGTTGAATCGGTCCGAACAGATTAAAGAATTATCATCGGTTATCGAGCAGGAGCTGAAACATGGTGATAGTCCCATGGTTCCTAAATTGAAGAAAATTGCACAGCGCTTGTTGCCTTTTCAAGATTTAGATGAAAAATTGATTAATGAGGTGCACCGATTGCAGTCCATTAGTCTGGAATTAGAGGATACAACTGATACGATACAAGTAATTTTAAATCGTTTGCAAGAGGGCGAGGGGGATGTGCTAGCCTTAACAGAAAGAATTGATGAGGGTAATAGATTATTGAAAAAGCATAAAGTAACACAAACCAATGATTTACTCGCAATCCAAAAAAAATTGGCTTCGCAACTGACGCAAACAGATCAGTTACATGAGACTATTGATTTATTAAAATCATCTTTAGTACAATTAGAAAAGGAAGCTCTTGATATTGCTAAGATTATATCCCATAAACGCAAGCAGATTTTAGTTAATATAGAAGATAAGGTTAATAAACTTTTACAGTTAGTGGGTATGCCTAATGCACGGTTTAAGGTTTCGATCGAACCAATACCTTTATCGCGTTATGGAATAGATGAAATTAGCTTTTTGATTGATGCGAATAAAAGTGGGGTGTTCCATCCTATTAAAAAGGTTGCTAGTGGCGGTGAGTTGAGCCGTATTATGCTTATTTTAAAAACGCTGATGGCTCAACAAATTGATATGCCTACCCAAATTTTTGATGAAATCGATTCGGGTACCAGTGGGGAAGTCGCTAAGCAAATTAGTATCTTACTGCAAGATTTAGCACACAATAGACAAATTATCTGTATTACCCATCAACCCCAAATCGCTAGTAAGGCTGATATTCATTTTTTTGTTTATAAAGATATGGAATCTAAAGGAATCAAAACACATATTAAAGTGTTGTCTCAAGAAGAACGCATCCAAACAATTGCTCAAATGTTAGGTGGTGTTTCGCCTTCACAAGCTACCGTGCAAACAGCACGGGAAATGGTTAAACATTAGTCTCGTACAATTAAAAAAATAGTTGGTAGTTTAATACAATGAGTGTGGTGACTTAGAAACTTGCTCTTACTTTTTTATCAACCCGTAATACCGATTTCTGCTGAAACATTAACTTATACCAATACCTTAGGCTATCAATTTGTACTGATAGCTTATGATTTTTTTACCAAGGTGTATTACAAAATAGGTGGCTCTGATATGAACTGCTGATTTTTCCGATTCATACCAATAGCCCATACTATTAATGCAAGTATATCCTTTTTTAAAGACGGGGACTAATCGAGTATTTCTAAAATTATTCCACTGGCTTCTGTAACTATATCGCCACTTGGTTTTAATCGACCAAAATAGAGATGTGTTTCTATCATGTTATAGGTTGTACAACCGTTCAGTAATAAACACAACAATAATGTTTTGTAGGGCATCTGTAAAAAATAGTGAATTCAAAATCTTTTGAGATTGACAGAAAAGTTTTTTGATTTAACCGTTCTCTTTAAAAATGTGTTGTCGATTGTTTATTCTATTGTCATTTTTAGACTACTAATGAGCTCTTTTGCTAGTGGGTACTTTGTAAAGATAATATTTTGTCGCTCTATATATGAGCGTGATGGTTGCGTAGGAATATTTTGTTTATGAGCACTGATAGCAATATCTTCTAATATAATCTTTATCGTGATCAGCTTGTTTCTAAAATATGTTTGTAGGTGATTCAGTATGTCAACTTTTATCTTTTCTATGCTGACTTTATCAATATTTGAGTTCACTTTTATTATAATAACATGATCGGTACTTTCCAAAGAGGGTAGTGCACGCTTGAGCATGTTTTGTATGGTTAAAGAATAGTGTTCTTTTGTAAGGAATAATTGCCATGCTTGTTTTAATGATTCGTCATCTAAAGGTAAAGGATTGCTAACGGCTTCTATCTTAACGGCGTGTATGGTTTCTTTTAGATGTGATAGTAAATCTTTTTTTGGCGGAATGGTCTTGACGCTGACTGTTCCATTTGTTTCTATGGGTGGCGGTGTTTTTTCTTTATCTTTAATGATTGTAAAGGTTTGAATAGTTGGCTGGGGGATATTGTCTCTTTGCGGTGTCGTATCGTAACCGGTAGTCTTATTTTGTAGATTATTGTTTGGTAAGAAGTTGAGAACAGGATTTATTTGAATAGCAATAGGGGTTGTATGAGCTAATTTTTGTTGTACGATGTTTGTCTGATTATTTTGTGTAATAAGAATTGCATCATTGAGGTAGTTTAGTTTAATTAAGGTAAATTCAATATGAAGTTTCTTATTCTTGGCCGTTTTATAATTAAATTCTGCTTCATTGAGAATATGTAATGCACTGATTAAAAATGAATTATCTAATTGTTGGGCTAGTAATTTGTATCGTTCTTGAGCATGTTCTAAGACATTTAATAGATGGGGTGGCATGTTATGTTTACAGATAAGCAAGTTTCTAATAAATTCCGAGAATTCGGTTAGTACGATGTCCCCTTCAAATCCTTTTTGGTAAATGGTGTCGTAAAGCTGAAAGATGGTTGATAAATCTTTTGCTAATAGGGCTGTGATAAACCGGAAAAAATAATCATCGTCTAAAATGTTGAGATGATCAAGCGTTTCTGTGTAGGTAATGGGTAAGCCATTTGAGAATGTAATAATTTTATCAAAAATACTGAGGGCATCTCTCATGCAACCTTCACTTTTCTCGGCTATGAGTTGTAAGGATGACTGATCGATCGTAACTTGTTCTTTCTGTGTTATTTGTTTTAAGTGTTCGGTAATGTCTTGAATGGTTATTCTTTTGAAGTCAAAAATTTGACAACGTGATAAAATGGTTGGTAAAATTTTATGTTTCTCGGTAGTCGCTAAAATGAATATGGCGTACGGTGGTGGCTCTTCTAATGTTTTTAGGAAAGCATTAAATGCTGCAGCACTGAGCATTTGTATTTCATCAACAATATAGACTTTGTATTTCCCGCCTTGCGGTGCAAATCTAACTTGTTCAATTAAATGCCGAATATCATCTACGGAATTATTACTGGCGGCATCCATTTCATAAATATTAAATGATTGCCCTTGATTAAAGGTTAGACAGTTTTGGCACTTATTACAGGCTTCCCCATCAGGCTGAATATCTAAACAATTAATGGTTTTGGCTAATATACGAGCACAAGTTGTTTTACCAACCCCTCTTGGCCCATGAAATAAAAAAGCATGTGCTAGATGATTGTTTTTAATGGCGTTTTTTAAGGTTGTTGTGATTGAACCTTGTCCTACTACCGTATCAAAAGTCTGCGGTCGATATTTTCTTGCCGATACAACGAACTGTTCTGTATTCATAAATTATTGTAATAATAAATAATAAATTAAGAGAACGAAATTAGTAAAGAAAAAATTATTGTTGTTATCAATTATTTAATTATCTTGTGTATTGTTCTAAATATATTTTAATCACCCGTACTATTTTAATTTTTTTAAAACTATGAAGCGTAAACTGCATTTTTCATTTGCTCTTTTGTTTTTACTTTCTTTGGTTTGTTCCTGTAAAAAGGTTCAAAATGTAGACATTCCTAATCCCTTACCTTATGTGGATCCTTTTAATTTGTCATCTGTTTCTGATAAAAACGAATTGGTAGAGTATTATGACACGGCTACTATTTCAGTTGTTGCATCCGGTACAGGATTCAGCGATCCAAATGTTGTTGGTAACCTCTCTATTTGGTGTAATCAACTCGTTTGGTACAATGGTGTGGAATATCAGCCAAAACAATACATAAATTTAGGTAGGGATACAACGGCTACTATTAAATATGTAGATCTAGCTTATCGTCGTTCGCCTGATAGCTTAGCACCTTCAGCAAGTAGTTTTACACTAACTTTTGTTAGAGAGATTGCGTCTGAAGATGGACAAACTGTTGCTACAAAAGATTCAGTGGCAGATGTTTTGTATTACATCATAACTTCACCTATTAAGGTTACAGAATTGAAAGGTTATTTTGATCGTACTTATATTTTCCCAAGTACCGTTTCAAATACTAATCCTGCTGGGGCACCTTCTTATCTTAATGTTGGCGACTCGGTGAAAAATAGGATCCGTGTTTTCTATGAGGAGGCTGCAAAGAATAATGGTGCAAGTGGATTTTTTAATATCGCTTATCTTGGTATTAATTCTAGCCCACAACCTAGTATTGCTGATGCTAATAACCTATTTATATATGTAGATAGTATTAATGGTAATATAGCTTTTACGGGCACTAATTATCCTATTTTGCAAGATTTATCATCTTCTGCCAATGTTCCTTTTTTACCTAATTCAACGAATTTTGATACAGGCGATCTTGTTGTAACGGTTAAACCAAAAGCTCGTTATGGCTATTATTATGACGCCGCTAATGCATTAATGCAAATTCCTGATTTGGAAAATAGGGTTCAACAGTTTGAATATCAATATGTTGTAGTTGACCCTGTATCGCGTGTTCGAGCCATATATACTAATGGTACAACTGTTGTAAATACCGAGTCGGTGTTTGGTAAGGTTACACTAGATACTAGCCGATTAGGTGCCGGCCGAACACCAGTCGACAGTTTAAATACATTTAATGGTCGGTATTCTGTTGCTATTAAGTCTGGTGTTTTAAGTACTACTACTGTTGATTCTGCTTATTGGTATTCTTATAATAATAACACGACCCCTGCAACTCAATATAGAGATATTTTGACGAGTTACAATACAGGCAATCCTATTGTAGAAACAAATAACATATACTATGCTTTAAGTCCAAATAAGTCAGATACCTTCAGTCTTTATGTTGATAGTATTGGTATGGGCATGTATAGTAATTACCTAAATTTTGTAGTGAAGAATAATTGGGGTGATACATTTACTGTAAAAATAAACCCTGTTAATTATATTCGGTAATAATAAGCCGTTATATGATTTAATAGAATTGGATTTGTAGATTCTATGTAATTAATGCCTTAACGATCCTAAATATTTATTTAGAATCGTTAAGGCATTAATATTATGGGGTTAACTAATGTTTAATGCTTATGACAGCGACCGTAGCCGTAATTTTGTGGTCATTACCCTTGCATGCTTTATTTTTTCGGCTCTATGACGAAATGAGTGGGTAAATGGGCAGATGCGAATATATCAAAGAAAGCGAGTGGTAGCGATGCAACAACCGTAAAGGTGGAAGCAAGTAATACCTAATCGCTACCACTCGCTTTCTATATATCCGATGCCATTCATTTTCGATAACGCAGTGAGCCGT
>JASGCP010000158.1 GCA_030053995.1 Phycisphaerales bacterium | reverse complement strand
CTGTTATTGCTACTGGATTGGACATAATATCTTATATAACAAAAATCGTGCCAAATTGTTGTCGAATTGGTATAAATCATCAAAAAATCGCTGCAAAAACATAGATTTGCCATTATTAAGAATACGCTATCCCCAATAGATACGATACGCTTAAAAATTTATGAAATTTCAAGAATTAGAGATAGAAGGCATTTACTTAATTGAAACTCAAAAAATAGAGGACTCAAGAGGTTATTTTTTTAGAACCTATTGTGAGGAAGAATTTAGTAATGTCGGGCTAATGATTCAATGGAAGCAAGCTAATCATTCTTTTACTGCTAAAAAAGGAACTTTTAGAGGAATACATTATCAGACAGCACCTTATCAAGAGTATAAATTGATTCGATGCGTATCAGGTTCGGTGATAGACTTTGGTGTTGATCTTAGAAAGGGTTCTAAAACATTTTTAAACAATATTAGTATTGAATTAAGTGCTCAAAATAATAAGATGCTCTTATTGCCACCGGGTGTTGGGCATGCATTTCAAGCCTTAGAGGATAATACGGCGCTCGTTTATATGCACTCTTCTTTGTATCAACCTAGCCATGAAGGAGGTGTTTTTTATGATGATAAAAAAATAAAATTACCCTTACCTTTACACATTACCGAAATTTCTGAAAGAGATAGAAGCTATATTTCACTTCCAGATAATTTTAATGGTATTGATTTTGAATAATAAAAGGAAAAGCATAGCTCAATGAAGTGTAGATTTTGTAATCAAGATGCCAATAACGAATTTATAGATTTGGTTAATTCACCTGCCTCTAACTCTTATTTGACGGCAACGCAGCTAAACGAACCGGAAACCTATTATCCTTTAAAAGTTTATGTTTGTCCGCACTGTTTTTTAGTACAGGTGGATGAATATAAGTCTTTCGACACCATTTTTGACAATAATTACGCTTATTTTTCATCTTATTCCTCTAGTTGGTTACAACATTCTAAAAGCTATGTTGAAAATGCGATTCAAAGATTTTCTCTTAATCAACAATCCCAAGTAGTAGAAATAGCGTCTAACGATGGATACTTATTGCAATATTTTTTACCCCATCAAGTCCCTGTTCTTGGCATTGAACCCACAAGAAATACGGCGGAAGTAGCCATATTGAAAGGTATTCCTTGTATTACTGAATTTTTCGGGGTGGCTTTGGCTGAAGAATTAGTATCTAAAGGTAGAAAAGCCGATTTACTCATAGGGAACAATGTTCTGGCTCATGTACCCAATATTTTAGACTTTGTTGGCGGTATAAAAATACTCCTTAATGAATCAGGGGTTGTAACAATGGAGTACCCCAGTTTGATAGAGCTTGTTGAAAACAATCAGTTTGATACTATTTATCACGAACATTTTTCCTATTTATCACTGTATTCTGCAAAAGCGATATTTAACCACTGCGGACTCGAAATTTTTGATGTGGAACAATTGCCTACACATGGTGGGTCGTTGCGTATGTATGCCAAACATATTGAAAATACAAGCATTAAAACTGAGGCTAGTGTTGCTCGGCAATTAGACAAGGAACTTAAAAAAGGAATCAATCAAATTGCTTATTATGAAGGGTTTCAACAAAGAGCTTTAAAAATTAAAGTTGATTTGTTAGAACTGTTAATAAAATTAAAGAAAGAGAATAAGAGTGTAGTAGCCTATGGCGCAGCCGCAAAGGGTAACACGCTGATGAATTATTGTGGCATTAAAAGTGATTTAATAGAATTTGTGGTTGATGCTAATCCAGCAAAACAGAATAAGTTCATGCCAGCAAGCCATATTCCAATATTCAACGAGGATCGCCTTAAAAATAGACGACCTGATTATGTCCTCATTCTCCCCTGGAATTTGAAAGAAGAAATTGTTGCTCAGCTACACTATATAGGGGATTGGGGTGGTAAATTTATTGTCCCAATACCAGATTTAGAAATAATATAGATGAGAGTATTGGTAACAGGTGCTACTGGATTTATTGGCAATTATGTAATTACAGAATTGTTGAAAAGAGGTCATGAGGTAATTGCAAGTGCAAGAAGTAAAGCGAAGGCAGAGTTATATAACTGGTTTTCCAAGGTTACGTTTATCACGTTTAATATTGAAGAAAATTTGGATAATATTTCGTTTTTCTATTTTTTCGAAAAACCAGATTCTGTCATACACTTATCTTGGGAAGGTTTACCCAATTACAAGCAACTATTTCATTTTGAAAAGGAGCTTGGAAAACAATATCAATTTATTAAAAAATTAATAGAAGATGGTATAAAAGACATAACAGTTACAGGCACCTGCTTTGAATACGGAATGCAAGAGGGGGAGTTGTCTGAAGAGTTGGATTCGAAGCCTGCTAATCCGTATTCTTTTGCAAAAGACGCCCTTAGGAAACAACTGGGTTTTTTACAAACAATTGTACATTTTGAATTAAAATGGATAAGACTGTTCTATATGTATGGCAAGGGGCAAAATGCAAATTCTATATTGTCTCAACTTCAGCAGGCAATTGAAAATAAAGCAACTACATTCAACATGAGTAAAGGCGAGCAACTCCGCGACTATTTACCCGTTGAAATTGTAGCCAAAAATATCGTTAGTATTGCATTACAAAACAATACTCAGGGCATTGTCAACTGCTGTAGCGGCAATCCTATTAGTATAAAGGAATTGATTAATGATTATCTCAAAAAAAATAATGCTCAAATTAACTTAAATCTAGGATATTATCCTTACCCCGATTACGAACCACTTGTATTTTGGGGGAATAACTCAAAACTTAAAAAAATAATTAGAAATGAATCCAATAGAACAATTTAAAAAAGAGTGTGCGGATAGAGTTGCAGCGTATGGTAATAATCAAGAGCTAAAAAATGCAGCAGCCGAATTTAACATCGTTTCGAATAGAGAAAAATATTCTTACAATTTTTCTTGGATGGGGCGCCCTATTATTCAATATCCTCAAGACATGATTGCGATGCAGGAATTAATTTGGGAAATAAAACCCGACTTAATTATTGAAACAGGTGTGGCCCATGGTGGCTCATTAATTTATTACGCCTCCTTGATGGAGCTAATAGGTAAAGGCGAAATAGTTGGAATTGATATTGATATTCGGTCACATAATAGAGCTGCAATTGAAGCTCATCCGATGTTTAAGCGCATTACGCTGCTCGAAGGGTCTTCTCTAAGCGAAGATATTGTCAGCCAAGTAAAAAAACTTTCAAAAGATAAAGCAACAATTATGGTTAGCTTAGATAGTAACCATACCTATGACCATGTGTTGGAAGAATTAAAGCTATATGCACCGTTAACTAGTGTTGGTAGTTATTGTGTTGTCTTTGATACGATAGTAGAAGATATGCCCAAGGCAATGTACGACAGACCTTGGGATGTTGGTAATAATCCAAAAACTGCTGTTTGGGAGTATATGAAGCAAAACGATTGTTTCGAGATAAATAAGCAAATAGATAATAAACTATTGATTAGTGTGGCTCCAGACGGTTATCTAAAAAGGATTAAATAAAATGAGCCACCTACCTTTAGTGTCTGTTTGTTTGCCTACTTACAATAGGCCAAAACTGCTTGAAGCAACCTTGCAATATTTAATTAATCAAGACTATAAAAATATAGAAATAATTGTTTCTGATAATCATTCAGACAATGCTATAGTAGTTGAAATATTAAACAAGTATAGTAAGGCAGATTCAAGGATTCAGTTTGTAATACAAGAAACAAATATTGAACTAGAACCCAATTTTAATTTTGTTTATAATAGGGCCAAGGGAGTATATTTTATGTGGGTGTCCGACGATGATAAATTTGATAATAATTATATTACTGAGTGCGTATCATTTTTAGAAGCAAATAGCGACTATATACTTTGTTCCGGAATTTCTAAGTATTACAGTGGCGATGACTTTTTATTTACCGAAACTGCTATCAATTTAGAACATAAAAGCATTTTCCATAGGCTGAACCATTATTTCTCTTCGGTAAATAAAAACGGGGTGTTTTATGGTATTTACAGAAATAATTTAGGGTTTGAAAAACCAATACAGAAACATATTGGGGGCGACTGGAATTATGTCGCTCGAGTTTGTATGTTGGGAAAGGTAAAAACGCTTGATACTATTTTTGTTAAAAGATCAGACGAAGGCGGCAGCTCTTCCAGAGCTAAGATAGTTAGTCGATGGGGGTATTCAGGTTTGAAAAAAGTTTTCTTAGAGACCTATATATCCTACCAAGTTGCCCAAAACTTATTTAACGAAAGGGTAGTTCGGGAAATTTTTCCTGCACCATTACGCATACTAATCCAAGTTTTTATTTTTATTAAATTAAATTTGAAATTCTTATTCCACTCTTTAAAAAATCGGATAAAGAGTTAACTCTGATTTCCATGAGCATCAATAAAATCTGCATTGGCAGGGTACTTGCTTATACCAATTTAATATCAGAATGACGTAGTGTATAAATCCCATCCTGTTATAGA
>JASGCP010000026.1 GCA_030053995.1 Phycisphaerales bacterium | reverse complement strand
GCGAACGAAGTGGCTATCGAAAATGGGCAGATGCGAATATATCAAAGAAAGCGAGTGGTAGCGATGCTAAAATTGTAAAGAAGCAAGCAAGTTATATCCAATCGCTACCACTCGCTTTCTATATATCCGATGCTATTCATTTTCGATAACCAAGAGAGCCGTAGTTTTGTAGCCCTTCCTCTGCAGGCTTTATTTTTTCTTTTTTTCTTTCTTTTGTATCAAGACAAAAGAAAAAAAAATGACATTATAAAATACCAAATTATCATTTTTAAATTCATCAAACTTATAACATTTTACTCACCCTTTTCGTCATAGAGCCTGTTTAATTAATCGCCACTTAAACCGATAATTTTTATTTTTTTAAGGTCGTTTTTATTTCTTTTTTCTGAAGCACGGATATTTTACTAATTGCTCTCAGATTTATCTGGGAGCAATTAGTAAAATCCGTGTAATCCGTGATTCAGACAAAATAAAGAAAAATAAAAATTATCGTTTTAAGGTGCAATGAGTTAACCATTAATCATTAAACATTATTGTGTAATTCGTAATTGATAAAGTGCGTACCTTTTAATTCTTCAATATTTTGTTAGCTTTGCTAAAAAGAAATCCTAATGGAAATAATACCGCAAGCAAGATTTAAGGTGGAAGGATTTAGAGTTGTCAACCAAGCCGATCTTATTCTTGACGGCATAACCGTTGTCGCCGGTGAAAACGGATCAGGTAAAAGTTCGCTTTCAAAAATCCTTTATTATACTTATCGATCTATTTTTAGATATGATGAGTTGGTTGCTAATCAATTAAATAAAAAGACAAATAGAATAAGGGAGTTGATCGAGTTTATTCATTTTGAATTAAGGAACATTGATAGCTTAAGTAATAGACCTTTTGGACACATACCAAGGGCATCCGCTTTTGGACACATACCAAGGGCATCCGATAATATAGAGATCGCTTTGGAAAGATTGAAACAATCTCATGAAGAGTTGAAGGAATTGATGGCAATATTTTCTAAAGATTTTAGCTTATTAATAAATAATAATATTGCTGATAGAAGAGGCATCGCATATCGACTAAAAAAAATCATTGAGGATATTTTAGAAAAGGAGGGGGCTACCGTAGAAAATGACGCATCGTTATTGCACCAAGTGCGTGTAAAAATAGAGGATGCTTTTTTAGAGGCTGAAGAAGCTATTAAAAACAGACCGATTGCTTTACTGAAACAAAAACTGCAAACCGTTTTCTCAAATGATAAACAATTGCCTGATTCTTTAAATGTTTATGAATATGACTCGTTGATTGCCTCGTTTGTTAAAGAAGATGTATCGATACCGTATAGCATTAAGCATACCATATACATGGAAAGCTATAACAATTATTTTAGAGATTGGCGATTTGGCACAGAAAGTCGAGATGCCTCATTAGAACATCTGCGTAATTTACAAATGCTCTTAATAGATAAAAATCCTTCGGATGATCATGAACGCTCAGCTGATATATTAAAAATTATTCAAGATGACATAATACAGGGTGATATATTAGTTGAGGAACGATTTAAGAATATTGAGCATACCATTTATAAACGGAAAGACGGAGAAATATTTGATATTAATGAGGTAGCAACGGGCATTAAATCTTGGGCGGTTTTATTGCTTTTATTAAAAAATAATCATTTAAACAAACAGACACTGGTTATTATTGACGAACCCGAAAGTAATTTACATCCCAAATGGATTGTTGAATTCGCACGAATACTTGTCTTGCTTAATAAACAAATTGGGGTTAAATTCTTTATTGCCAGCCATGCTCCTTACACAGTCATGGCTATTCGATACATTGCTGAAAAAGAAGGCACTTTATCAACCACAAATTTTTATATAGCTGAAAAGCAAAAGCCAGATATTTTTAGATATAATTATACGCCCGCAGGGCAGAATATCGAATCTGTTTTTGGGTCTTTTAATATTGCCATAGATAGAATGAATGAATATGGGGTGTAATAAATTTAATTACTCTTTAGAAGAAACTAAAGCTAATTTAATAGCGAAAAAATATGGTACTTGCTTGAAAACAATGAACCGACTTATTGAAGAAAATAGGGAACTATAACAACATAGTAGCTTTGATGAATCTAAGGTTATTGATATGGACTGCGTGGAAAGCCAAATGGCAACCAATGAAAATAGGGATGTGAACAAGTCTATGGATTGTTGTGTAATGATAACAAATGAACATGTTAAAGAGTTGCTATTAATTGAGTTGAAACTTAATATACGGTCGCTTAAAAATTTTAAGGCACACGAGCTTGTAGAAAAAACAGAAGGTTCACTATCTATCCTAAGGAGAAAAATGAATAAGGTCGCTGTTCATAATACGTATGTTGTTGTTTTTAATAATGATATAAAGCAACAGGCTATATTCATTAAGATGTTATACTTATCGCTTAAATCATCATATAAAGCCATGACGCTTGCTGAACTCAATGATGAATATTTTAATAAGCAGGATACTATAAATGAATAATAAAGTTATAGCCGTTTGCTCAAAAAAATGCGGACCACAAGAGCAGTACTTTCCTATTATCCACATTATTATATGTTATCCCTGTTATTAAAGAAAAAAATGCTTAAATTAACAAAGTAAATAGGATTTATAATAAAAAAGTATTTCCTATCATTAATATAAAATTCGCTACATTTTTGTTCTATTAAATTAGTTCGTTCAACACCTTCATAAAAAACATGATTCGTTATTACATTAGACTTCATATCCTATTAACTTTATTACTGGTACTTTCCATCAGCCTTGTATATGGACAATCTACAAAAATATACAACGATGTCAATAGTCAGTTTAAACAGGCGAGGGGCTTGTTTCAAGAAGAGAAATATAGTTTGGTATATCCGATTCTTAATAATATTTACTTTCATGTGATCAAAAGCGGTACTAATGAAACATTGAGTTATGATGAAAATGTAATTCCCGAAGAGATGCGAAGCGAGTTCTTCTATTATTATTTCACTTGTAAGCTAAAATTACAGCAACAGTCGGCAGCTGAAACAACTAAAAAATATATTAAATATCATATCCCGAGTGATCCTTGGCAAAAGAAATTAGTCTTTCAATTGGCTGAATACTTTTTTGAAACTAAAAAATACACTGAGGCTTTACAATATTATAGAGATGTTCAGACCGTTAATCTTAACAATAGAGAATTGGCTCAAATGAATTTTCATGAAGGATATTGTTTTTTTGTTGATAAAAAAATGGATTCTGCAAAAACATTCTTTTATACCATTACACAAATACCTAAGGATCCGTTTTATGTTGATGCACAATATTATTATGGTTACATTTTGTTCTATGAAAAAGATTATGATCAAGCACTGACTTCTTTTACTGCTATTGCTGATAAAAAGCAATACAACCAAATTGTTTCCTATTATATTACTGAAATATATTATATCACAGGGAATGTGGACTCGGCTCTGTCCACTGCTTTAACAGCCTTACAAACAGAACAGTTTTACAAGTATGAGTTGAATAAGATAGTCGGTAATATTTATTATGAAAAAAAACAATTTCAAAAGGCACTCCCTTATTTAGAAACCTATATTAGTAATACGCCAAAAGTAAAAAAAGAAGATTTGTATGAACTTTCTTTTTGCTATTACAAAAGTAAAAATTGGGATAAAGCTATTGAAGGATTTAAAGAACTCGCAGGGAGTCAGGATTCCTTATCGCAAAATAGTATGTATTTATTGGCTGATGTTTATCTTACAACTGATCAAAAGGAAGCTGCTCGTAATGCCTTTCTTTTTTGTGCCCAAAATTCGAGCTTAATTACCCAAAAGGGTATCGCTTTGTTTAATTATGGTAAATTGAGCTATGAATTAGATTACCGCGATGTAGCTATTAATACTTTTAGAAAATTTATTGCCGAATTCCCTAAGTCACCTTATGTTGCCGAAGCTCAAGAATTACTAATCGATCTCATGGCCAGTACTAATAATTATCAAGATGCTTTAACCTTATTTAATAGTCTTGATAACCCCAGTAATAATATCAAGAAAGTATATCCTAAACTGCTATATAACCGTGCTACCGAATTAATTAATGACCAAAACTTTGAAGAAGCTGATAGTTTATTGACCATTATTTTTAAAGTCCCTAATAATACCAATTATCTTAGTGGGGCTAATTTTTGGAAAGGTGAAATTGAATATCAGCAGCAACACTATACTGAGGCCATCCCCTTTTTAAAAAGTTATTTAGATAATAAACCAACGAGTGCTGGTGAATGTATGCCCATGAATGGTCAGTATAATTTAGCGTATGCTTATTTTCAAATAGGAAATTACAATAGTGCTTTAAAGTATTTTTTGATGGTTGTCAAAGGTACAGACTTGTCGAATACTAGCCCGGTTATTATTCAAGATGCGTATATGCGTACCGGTGATTGTTACTATATGATGCGCGATTATACCAATGCACTTCAATATTATGAATTAATTATTAATAAAAATCTCATTACCGCTGATATCGCTCTTTTTCAAAATGCTTTAATATTAGGTGCCCTCAATCAGCCTGAAGATAAAATAAAAATGCTTTATACCTTTTCAAGTCGTTATCCATCTTCGTCTTTAATATCTGATGCGTATTTAGAAATTGCTAATACTTTTTTAGCTGATGAAGATTATAAAAATGCGATTACCCCTTTAACCCTCTTATTACAAACACAACCCGCACCGTCACTGTTGCCACAAATATATTTTAAATTGGGCGTTGCTTATTTTAATACCAATCAAAATAGTAATGCGTTAGGAAGTTTTAATGTTTTGATGGACAAATACCCCAATGCTACGGAGTCGAATAATGCTATTGAATATATTCGCGATATTTATATTCAAAATAATACAGCGGATAGCTTTACAAACTATATGCAGGCACACGGTAGGGCGGTGTCTAATAATGAACAGGATTCAATAACTTATCTCATAGCGAACACAGCTTATCAAAATAATAATATTGATCAGGCCATAACAGCATTTAAGGATTACTTATCAAAGTTCCCATCGGGCAATTATAATCTTGACGCGAATTTTAATCTTGCTAACTTATTGCTCAATAAAAAAGAATACACCAAAGCATTGCCTTATTTTGTTGCCGTGGTGAATAAAAGCCCTAATCTGTATGTCGAACCCAGTATATTAGCCTTAGCAAGAATTTATTATTTTCAAAATAAAGATTATGCAAAAGCAGAGGAATATTATACTTTATTAAAAAATACAGGTTCTAGTACCAATCAGTTGGAGGCTTTACGAGGACTTGTACGCGTGGAGTATAAATTGGAAGAGTGGTCAAAGGGGGCCACCAATGCACAAGATATGTTATCGCAACCCAATGCCGCTAATGATGATAAAATGATTGCTCATATGATTGTTGCTAAAAATTATCAACAACAGCAAGCATATACTGACGCTGTTAGTAGTTATAAGAAGGTTATCAGTTTAGGGAATAGTGAATACAGTGCCCAAGCAAATTACCAGATTGCCAGTATGCTTTATGATCAAGAAAAATATAAAGAAGCTGAAAAGGTAGCCCAAAATATTATTAAACAAATAGGGTCATATGATTATTGGCTTACAAAAACATACATCTTACTGGGTATGATATATTTTAAAGAGAAGGATTATTTTAATGCACAAGCTACTATGCAAAGTATTATTGATAATGCCGACATACCCGAGCTCAAACAAATAGCCCAAGATGATCTCAAGCTAATAATAGATGAAAAAAATAAAAATAGTAAAATTGATAATGAACCGATTAGTAATCAATGATTTAATGAATATGACTATCTTATGTCGAATCCCCTTATACTTATATCGCATGTCAATGCTTACATTGTGTTTGTTTCTTATGGGGTATCCAGTATTTTTATGGGCACAAGTACCCACTACGAATAAGGGGCAGTCTAATAAAACACAAACAGTTACTATTACTACCTCTTTTAAACCTACGCTAAGGGCCGTCTCAAAATTGAATTTTATTACGGCGGTGCCATCGAATACACCCATAGATAAAGTTGAATTAAAATATGATGTACCGCAACAAAATTTATTTTTCTCTTTTAAACCTATTGGGGTAAAACCCTTGGCTTTGTTATCTAATCTGCCCATCTTTCCTAGAGACCATTATTTGAAACTTGGTTTTGGTAATTATTTGACCCCTTATGCCGAGTTGGGCATTACTTTGGGTAATATGAAAAAAACATCGATACAGTTATACACTGATTATCTATCCTCTAACGGCAAAGCGTTAAATCAACAATATACTAAGGCACAGGCTAATGTAAAGGGTAATTTTATATTATCTAAAAATCGATTAAACTTAGAAACAAGTATATTTTATAATTATAGCCAACAGTATAAATACGGTTTTCAACCTGACGGTCTACGATTTTCTAAAGATGGTTTGAGACAGACCTTTAATACTTTTGGCTTTAATATTGGTTTATCTAATTTAAATTACAATAGATTTAAAGTAAACTATCATCCAAGTTTTGAATTTAGATATTTTAAAGATAATAATAAAGGTTCTGAAGCTAAATTTACCGTTTCTTATCCCTTTTCAATACCTATTTGGCGTACGATTGGTTTTGATTTTAATAGGTATGCCGATTTAACTATTTTTAAGTCCCCCGTAGCGAGTATTTATAATTATCTTGTTAGTCTCAGACCTGGTTTTACCTACCTCCATCCTAAAGTTGATGTTTTAATTGCACCGAATATTACAATCAACAATAAAGGTGCAAAATTAAATACAGCAGAAGTAACGGTTCTACCGATTGTAGCAGTAAAGGCTAAAGTGATACAAAATTATATTGTTGCTGAAGCGGGTTGGAAGGGCTACTACACAAAAATAGATTATCAATATTTGGCTTCGATTAACCCATGGCTAGCACAGCCTACTTTTTTAAATAATACACGAAACATAGAGGAATATTTTGGATTGTCTGGGGCATTATTTAATCATTTAACCTATCATACTACTTTTAATTTTATACAAACAAGGAATTATTCAGTATTTATTAATGATACAACCGCGGGCTCGGGTGGTAAATCATTTAATATTGTTAATATTAATAAAATGAATATTTTTAAAATACATACCGAGTTTGCTTATAATGTTCGCGATAAGTTTCATGCCGTTGTGGGTATGAATTATTCTAAATTTTATGGTTTATCCAATGGATTGCAACCTTGGGGATTACTTCCTGTTGATTTTGAAGCTAACTTAAATTGGAAAATACTACGCGGTTTTTATGCTAAAATGGATTTTTTTGTATGGCAGGGAGCCTTATATCAGCAAGCTAAAAATAATACCTATACCACAGCAAGATTAGGTGCAGCTGCTGATATGAATATAGGTTTATCCTATCAAATAATAAAAAATTTAGGTGTCTGGGTTCAGCTCAATAACATTTTTAATAATCAGTATCAACGATGGAATCAATACACTGTTTTAGGTTTTAATGTCTTAGGCGGTCTTAAAATATCACTTACGAAATAAAAAATAGAATTATGTTATCCTTGGAACAAGCACTTTTAAAATTTCTATCGATTAATGAACAGCTTCTTATACCTAATGTTGGCTTGTTAACTTTATCATGGTCCAGTAGTGAAATTGTTGGTAGTTCTATTATTCCGCCTTTACCACAATTACAAATACGCCCGCAGTCTTTTACGCTTGCTGATCGCTATTTTTATGGATTTATTGCTAAAGAGATGAATATTACACAAATGCAGGCAATATTTGCCTTTCAAGAACTGAGCAGAAATATTGAAACAGAACTCGCTCAAAATGGCTTTTCGGTTGTTGATAAAATATGTGTTTTACAAAAAAATGATGCTAATGAAATTGGCATTAAGGAAGTATTAATCCACTCTAATTTGCCTAATCTTCAGATTAATAGTGATGATAACAATACGGTGGAGGTGTTACCTGAATTAGAGTTAGATGAGTCGGCAACAGAAACAAATAACTACCTCATTTTTGTAATTATTGGTGTAGCCATTTTGGTAATTTGTATAGGGATTGTATTGCTATTCCATTTTAAAGTACTGCATTGATTTTTGACAGCTTAATATATTGTGTGTTTTGCTGCTAAAAAGGGTGGGTAGCTTATATCTATTTTATATTGATTACCATTGAGCATATACTCGAAATGCCCTTATTTTGTAGGCTTGATTTTTTCTTTCTTTTGTATCAATACAAAAGAAAGAAAAATAACTTTACAAAATACCAAATTATCATTTTAAAAACCAACAAACTTCTATCATTTTACCCACTCATTTCGTCATAGACCAATATTGTGGGTGTATCTTTTCTAAAATGTTCAGGCATTCAATGCTTCGGCCATTTTTTGGGTGTCACCCCAAAATGCCATAGGCTCGTAGTCTAAGTATGGATAAACCCCTAAATTAAGCTGTATTGTTGATTGTTTTTCTTTGATAACTTTTAAAACCATATCTTTTAATTTTACCGGATTACCACTACAACAGTTTATAATCCCCTGCACTTTATTTTGTAAGGCTATGGTAACAATATATTCCGCAAATTGTTCAACAGGGAGGTAGTCGCGTATTTGTTCGCCCCCTGACATATTAAAATGTGTTTCTTTATTGGCAATGGCTTTTTCTAATTGTGGCAAAATTGATTTTTCGCTTTGTCCTTTCCCGTAGGTATAAAATAAGCGAATCCATTTCATTGAAAAAGGATTTTGTAATTGTAGCTGTTCTAAAAATCTTCTTAGGCTGTCTTTGGCTACAGAATAAGGAGTATTGGGACGAGGTTGGGTTTCTTCAGAAAGACATCCCTCTTGTTTACCTAATTCAAAACAGGTTCCCGTTATGGCTAATTGGGTAAGTCCATTTTTAATGAGATTGTTTAAAAAGAAGTATTGTGTCATGAGGTGCTCTTCGATATGAAATAACCCTTTAAAATCGGGCAATCCTCGCCATGCTAAATGGATTAATAAATCTGGTTTTTGAAAGTAGTTAAATAAATCGCTAGTTTCATCTTGATGAATATTTGCCAAATTGTATGGAATGTAGGTAACTTGCCCATACCAACTGTATTTCTTAGCCCGTTCTTCATTATGACCACTAGCAATAATTTGGTGCTTTGTTTTGGATAGTAGTTCTTGTATAACATAGTTCCCCACAAAACCTGTTGCACCGGTAACTAAAATACGCATATTTTTTATTGTAAAATTATTAATTAAAATTTCTGTTTCGTAAACATTTATGATGTTATTTTTTAAGTTGTACAGGTATATAGTAAGACTGCGAAGCAGGCACCTAAAATAGGACCTAATAACGGTACGAGACTATATTTCCATCGTGCATCGGCATGGGGATTTTTCAAATTGATAAGCGTATAAAATAGGCGTGGTGATAAATCGCGGGCGGGATTTATGGCATAGCCGGTAGGGCCACCCAAACATAAGCCAATTCCTAATATTAATAAAGCCACGGGTAAAGCACCAATTGCCCCAAGTCCAAATGCTACTTTATTTACAGAATCAATTTTTAAATGAGCCGGCATTAAAAATAGAATGCCAACAATTAACACAAAAGTGCCAATTGTTTCACAAAGCAAATTATCCCAAAAACTATCGATAGCCGGAGTGGTAGCAAAGACGGCTAATTTAAGTGCTTCGCTATGCGTAGCCATAAAATGATTTCGGTATGTTAGCCATGTTAATGCGGCACCTAAAAATGCACCAATGAACTGGGCGGTGATATAAACGGGTACTTGTTGCCATGGAAACTTATTAACGGCGGCTAACGATAAAGTTACAACGGGGTTAAGATGTGCCCCGCTATAATCAGCCGTAACATAGACTGCTACAAATACAGCAATGCCCCAGCCTAATGCTATAACAATCCAACCGCTGTTATTACCTTTTGTTTTTTCTAACACAACATTAGCTACAACGCCGCTTCCTAAAAGGATTAGTAACATGGTGCCTAAAAGTTCACTAAAAAATGGGTTCATGGTAATCAATTAAAAATAAATAAGGAATGTATTAAAATTATTGCGTTTCCTGTTGTGCTACTCGTTTCTTCTTAATAAATTGAATAGGTTTAGGAATGGGCACGGCTCGTTCTGCTTCTTTACTAGCAGGTGTTAGCACATCTTTGGTAAGCACCCATTGCCCATGATCCCACACAAAAGCTTCATAATTTCCATCAGGTACAAAAGTCTGTGCTAAAAATGGTTGATTCGATTCACTGACAAGTTCATCAAAAACTATTTTACTAAGATTGGGATCGTAATTCATGAATAGGGTGGCATTTTTTTTGTATGCTAACATAAAGCGCGTAACCGGGGGCATCGGTTTGCCATCTCCAGCCGGGTAATTGAAAAAATTACCGCCGAATACAGGATTGCCCTTTGTGTCGAAATAAAGAACTTCAATCCATTTACGATTAGTAATAAGATTATTATCATCAAAGCCTATTAATGTGTAATAGGATTTATGCATATACACTGTTTTAATAATTTTATAATAAACGGCTCCAATCCAATTATTCATATCGCCAATAATAGTACAGGGTTGAATAGAGTCAGCAGAAATGTCAAAAAGTGGAAACAACTTTAAGTGTCCGTCTTTTGTTTTCATTTGAATACATCCAAAATGTCGGGTATCATTGATATCTAATCTAATTTGCCATGTAATGATTCTGAACGAACTATCGGGTGCGTAGAGGCGACCAAGTGTTGTTAAAGAATCAAAAGGATATTCAAACGAGTAGGGGTATTTTAGGAGTTGTATAAAATGCCTTGTAAAAATACTATCATCGTGCAGTCTATCAGTAGTTAGACTATCATTGATCATATCAAAAGCAATTTTTTTTAAATTGTTTTCGCCATGCTTTAAACTATCCTGCCATCGATTGTTACTTTCTGTTGGTAAAGCAAAGGTCGGCTCGGTTATATGCAAGAACAAAAATATAACAAAACTAGAAATGACAATACAACGATACATATTCCTTTTTCTTTTTGAAAATTATTAGCGAAGTTACTATAGAATAATGATATGCAATAGTAAATATGGGCGGTATTCAAGACTATGTAGATTTTTTAAAAAAGCTAACCAACCTTGATTATCCTAAAAATATTTGTTCAAATAGTCTGTGTAGTTAGTTCCTGAATCTGTGATGCAGACAAAATAAAAATAACCCTATAAAAAAACGAAATTGACTTTAGAGACTTTATCTTGTTCAAGGAGCAGTTGTTTAATTGTCCCTTGAACAAGACAATGATATACATATCCAAAAAACGATACTATTAATCGGACTAATTCATTATGATAACAAGCGTAACTAAGCAAATATGGCTGGAGGGCAACTACAATACCCCCAAATGTTAATTATACACCCTTTAGGACAGTAATTAGGAAATACTAGGTTACTACTTTCCCCACCAATTAGCATACTTTCAGTTCTTGTTAATTTAGCACCTAAGATCATTGATTTTTGTTTCACTTTTAAAAGTTTTAATAAAAGAAAATATTACAATGTATTAGACTGTTTAAAAGACTGTTTAAATATTACAATGTATTAGACTGTTTTTTTTTGCAAAAGTTAATTTTTACTAAGCTGAAAATTAATGGCAGTGGTGGGTTTATTTTCTGCGGTGGCTTTTATTGGTTCTACCATTCACTTCGTTCGAAAGCCCTTTTTAATCCTTGAGCATTAAATCTTACTTCCATTAGCAACTCAAAAAATGATTTAGCGAAAAACAAAATAATCGGTTCTATAATGAAATGAGCAGATTTAATTAATAGCTAATTTAGTTGCATCTTACGAAGTTTATTTCTTGGCTAAATCATTTTTTTCGGTAATTTTTATTATCTTAGGTGGCAAGTTGAATAATTTTTTATATTTTTTTAAAAATCTGTTTACGCAATATTTTTTATGGTTACATCTTATCAAAAAAATAAAATTTCTATACTATTGAACATGGTATTCTAAATTCAGTATTCTGTAAACTTTTATCTTCATAATTCTCATTATTTGAAATTTTTATACACAATTATTTTTCTATTAGCACATTTTTTTTCTACGATAAGAGCACAACAGGTTCATCTCTTATCCGGTGTTGTTTATGGTAAGTTATCAGGACTGCAACTACAAGGGGCCGTAGTAACCTACAAACAGACAAAAGGTAGTGATAAAACAGTCGTTTCTAATGCAAAAGGTAATTTTACTATTACCCTGCCTGTTTTAGACTCCTTGCCACTTACGGTTAATTCCATTGGTTACTTGCCTCAAACGGTAATGATTTATAGCAATAGTAACGATATTGTTGTTACATTAGAACCTAAAACCAATGCGTTAGATGAGGTAGTTGTTACCTCATTAGGTTTATTAAAATCAGCTCGGTCGCTTACTTATTCGGCTACGGTGGTTAACACAAAAGATTTAACTGAAGCTAGAAGTAACAATGTAATTAATGGTTTAGAAGGTAAAGTAGCTGGGGTTAATATTACCCCTTCGGCAACTGGGCCTGCTGGTGCAACAAAAGTATTGATTAGAGGAACAACATCTATTAATCCTACTTCTACGAATCAACCTTTATATGTAGTTGACGGCATACCTATTGACAACACTAATTATTTCCCACCTGCTACTTTTGGATATTATGATTTTGGTGATGGGGTACAGCTTGTTGATCCTGATGCCATTGAGTCTTTTACGGTATTGCGTGGTGGAGCGGCCGGTGCACTGTACGGTTATCGTGCTGCTAATGGGGTTATTTTAATTACTTCAAAAAAGGGTAGTGCCAATAAATCGTGGGGGATTGCCGTCAATACAAATCTTACTATTCAAGTACCTAATCTGATTCCTCAATGGCAATATGAATATGGACAGGGTGGCGATGCTAAAGTTTTTGGCGGTGCCCCCCCCAGTTCAGTGAGCGACATTATTTCTATATTCCCGCAAAGCTGGGGTGGAAAAATGAACGGACAACCCGTTATTCAATATGATGGCGTTTATAGACCGTATTCGCCTCAGAAAAAAAATATTCAAGAATTTTATAATGTAGGACAAACTTATACCAATACGATAGCACTCTCAGGTGGTGGTAATAAACATAGTTTTTATTTTAGTGTTACCGACCTTAGAAATATTGGATTAATACCCAGTAATTCGCTTACCAGAGATAATTTCTCTTTAAATGGAAGTTTTGCCCCTACAAAAAATTTAGAGGCAAACATACTCGTAAAATATATTCGGCAACGCGTTAAAAATAGACCCGTTACTGGTGATGCCGAAGCCAATGCTAATATTATTCCACTCTATATCCCTACGAGTTGGAATATTAAACTGTTTCAAACGGCTGAATTTAATCCTGATGGTTCACAAAAAGTTTTTAACAGTAATCCATTTTATGTTAATCCTTACTGGGCTGCTAATCAATTTAAAGAGAATGATCAAACAGACCGCTGGATAGCAGGATTTACACCTACGCTCCATTTTACCGATTTTTTGTACCTACGATTACGCGGTTCTTTAGATTACTATACGACTTCTATTAGAACAACCCTACCTATTGGTACTACTTACCAGCTCGGTGGCGGGACATTAGGACCTTGGTATGATATTACATTTAGAGAATTTAATGGGGAAGCACTTTTAGGCTTTCAAAAAAATTTTAAAAATTTAATAGGGGTCGATGCACTCGTAGCATCTAATGCACAGATTGATAGAACCGATCAACAAATAATTACGAGTACCGGTTTGGTAACGCCTATTCCTTTCTATGATATATCTAATTTAGCTAATCCGGTTACTACTATTAATACAATTAACAAAAGAGTTAATTCGGTTTATACATCCGTAGAAATCGATTACAAAAAAATGGTTTACCTCAGTTTTACAGGTAGAAATGATTGGTATTCTACTTTGTCTGTTAAAAATAATTCTTTGTTTTATCCCTCTGTAGGTACTACTGTTATTTTATCTGAATTAGTAAAAATGCCCCGATATATTGATTTATTTAAATTTAGAACATCTTGGGGGCGTGTAGGTGGCGACCGGGATCCCTACCAACTCAATCTATATTATAGTTTACAACCACCTTATAATAATAATCCTTCAGCTATTATTTTAAATAACACTATTCCCAACATTGCCTTATTACCTTATTTAGTATCTACTTATGAATTAGGTTTTCAAACAGATTTATTGAACCGTCGCTTACAATTAGACATAACCTATTACAATAAACTTACTACGAATGATATTGTAGCTACCCAAATTTCTACTGCAACAGGATACGCTTCCGAGCTTATTAATGTTGGTAAAGTAAGAAATACGGGCGTGGAAATGTTGTTGACGGGCTTACCTATACGGAATCGTAATTTTTCATGGACGGTTACATATAATTTTTCATATAATAACAACAAAGTTTTAGCACTGTCTTCTAATGATCAGGTGAATAGTATTATTGGTCAAAGCAGTAGATTTAATGATGCGGTATTAGAGCAAGTGGTGGGTTTACCCGCCGGACAAGTTTTTGTAACTGATTTTTTAAGAGATGCACAGGGTAATCTTATTTTAGCAGGTGGAACACCACAAATAGCTAAAGAATTAGTGAGTATGGGCACTGCTATTGCACCTTATACTATGGGCGTTAATAATGAATTTTCGTATCGAGATTTTAGCCTTAGTTTTTTAATAGATGCTAAGTTTGGCGGGGTTATTTATTCTACTACCAATGATCTTGCTACCCTTTTTGGCAAAACAAAATATTCGCTGTCTTATAGAGAAGACGGTGTAATCTTACCAGGAAATAATATCAATGCTGACGGTACTTTGAGTCCTAATACCGTTAAAATAGATGCACAAACCTATTTTCAAAGTGTTGCAACGAACATCGGAAAGCCTTTTGTCTATAAGTCTGATTTTATTAAACTACGCCAGATTATTTTTAGTTATACCATACCTACAAAATTATTTGCTAAAACACCATTCAAGGGCGTCGTATTATCTGCCGTTGGGCGCAATATTGCTATATTAAAAAAATGGGCACCTAATATAGACCCTGAAGCACAAAATAGTTTATTAGGACAGGGTATTGAGTATCAGGGACTACCTTACTCGCTGTCGGTTGGATTTAATGTTAATGTTAAATTTTAATTTGTTTCATGATCGTCAATAAAACATATAGATATCTTTTATTTTTACTACTCGCTATTGCTCCTTTTATGCAATGCACCAAAGGGTTTCAAGCACTTAACACCGATCCTAACTCCTTGCTTTCTGTTGAGCCCAATTTTTTACTGACGACTTCTTTATATAGTCTTGCTGATGAAAATATAACTGAATATGGAATTACACCTGGTTGGGCGTTTAGTCGATATTATAATTATGCCTGCTTAGAATTATTTGTTCAACATTTTACACTTATTAGCCCTCCAGGAAGCTACGCTTTTGGGAAGTTTTATTCAACATACAATGCTACTTATGATGAGGTTTATTGGACCAATACCTATCAAAATACATTCAAAACAATAACGCAACTGCTTTTTATTAGTAATGATAATCCCGCCTACATTAATTATAAAGCGGTAGCTATGATTTTACAGGCTTATACAATTCAGCGACTAACAGACTTATACGGCGATGTCCCTTTTACGCAAGCGGGACAAGGTTATTTAAAAGGTATTATTTACCCCGAGTATGATCGGCAACAAGACATTTATACAGCTATTTTAAATAACTTAAAAACCGCTGTGGGTTACTTGAATCCTACGCAACCTTTATTAGGTGATATTTCTAATAATAATGGCTCGATTGCTCAGTGGAAACAAACCGCTTATAGTTTAATGCTTCGTATAGCGATGCGTATGATCAAAGTAGATCCTACTAATGCGTTAGCTTGGGCAACCATTGCTGAAGACAATTTGGGCACTCCAGCAACGGTGACCAATGCTTTTTATGTACAGGGTACTACACAATATTTTAATCCTAATTACGGCGTATTTGTATCACCAGGACAGGTATTCAGCTATACCAATCCCATCATGAAATTATCTAATGTTTATATAGGCTTACTCAAAAAATATAAAGACCCACGAATTTTTATTTGGCCCACCTTACGAGATGCTAATGGCAATGAGCCCCTTTTTGATTCGGCCAGTCAAAAAGGATTAAATCCTTCTGATAATAGCTCTTATGATAATGAAGAGTATGCCACTTTTTCACAAATTCGTTATTCTATATTAATGCCTACGAATCCTGTATTTTTTATATCGCTCGCCCAAACATGCTTTCTATTAGCTGAATTAGAAGAAAGAAAAAATGGTATTGGTGCGGGCAAACTGTATTTTAAGAGCGGACTTACCGCAGCTATTAACCAAGCTAATTTCTTCGGCGTATCTATTAATACCTATTTACCACCTGGTACCAGTATAACGAATTATGTAGATAGCATAACGAATTTTGTGTATAATCAATATAGTAATTTAGATTCTAATCTTAAAATTCTTAATGAACAATATTGGCTGAATAGTTTGTTTGATGGTGTAGAGACTTTTGCTAATTGGCGACGAACCCGAACTACAAGCAATAGTTTTGGATACCCTGTATTAATTACGCCTGTCGGCGGTGGCGGATTAACCGGTGGGGTATTGCCGAGTAGGTTAATATATCCCATAAGCGAACGAACAGTGAATCCTGTTAATTATAATAATGCCGTTAGCCGTTTATTAGCCGGTGATAACCTTATGTCACGCATCTGGTGGGATGTGAATTGATTGTTGCTTAATCCCTACCTTCAGGCTCCCATAATCTTTATAGCATCTGCATAAGAAAAAATCAATCTATGGTTTGTTGTTATTGTCAGTTGTAAAGAATGAGCAGTTATAATCAATGCTTCAAAGCAATAATAGTCAATAAAACAGTAATAACAACAAAATCGCTACCCATAAACCATTTAAGGCTGTTATTATCTTTTTCAATCTTATATTCAAGGCTAAATGCAATATTTAAGTGCAACAAAAAAGTCGTATTTATTACTTGAATCTTGCTTATGATTAGCCTAAAGGCTAATCAATGATCGTGCTAATCTATAGTTAAATTAGGCTTAAAGAGCCAATCGAGTGCATGGGATTTAGATAGGCGAGTTTGAAAAAAATATTTAGCTATTTTATCTTTAATATTCTGTATCCATGGCTGATTTCCTATTGAATAAAATAGTAAAATTGCATAGGAGTAAAAGCCTAATTTGCGTCTTCTTTTAGTTCTATGGTTAGCGTATATTTGCAAGGCTTTAGTTAAATTTTCTGGATACTTTTGAAGACATTGAATAAATACACATATATCTTCAAAACATGTATTAGCACCCATGCCTAAGGTAGGAACCAAAGGACATAGTGCATCACCAACAAAGACAATATTATTTTTATATACATATTTTTTTTGAAGTTTTAAAAAATATAAATTTCCAAAATATAAAGAGTTTTCAATGGTTTGCTTTACAAAAAACAAAGATATTGAATTCATTCCTCTACATGCATTTATAACCATTTGTTTCTTCTCTGAAGGGCTTAACGAATAGACTTTTTGAATAGAATCCTTTGTTTTAAAAGTAAGCGAATATCCTATATGAACACCATCTAATAATCCTGTTCTAAACAGCCTAACACCAGAATTATGTTCTTGGTAACAATCGTTAATCATGGTTTTGGGAACATCAGCTATAGACACAAGTCCTCTACAAGTGATGTATTTTATTTTTTTAAAGGGTTTGAAGCCTATCATTTTTCGAACCGTAGAATGTACCCCATCAGCAGCAATGAGAATATAAGCACTTAACTCCATATATATTCCGTGCGTATGAAAACAAACCCTTACTCCTGTAGCTTCTTGTTTTATTTGATTTAGATTAATAGATGTGTACACATGGACAGATGAGGGAAGATGTTGAATTAAGATTTCTATTAATTTCTGTCGCCTCATGTATTTTTTAGGATACCCAAATAAAGTAGGGAAATGTTTTTTCTGTGAAGGAAAAACTGACCTACCTTGAGAATCTACTAAGCGAACCACCTCCTCTACTATATGTCCTTCGTTACATGCAAAAATATCTTGTACAATAGATTTGTTAATTTTTTCCAACGATTGCAATCCATTAGGTCTAATAGATATCATCGTACCATTTTTATCTGGACTAAGCAAACTATGTTCTTGTTCTAAAAGAGAAACGCTATAGCCTTGTTGATGCAAAGCAATGCACATGGTAATGCCTGCAAATCCTCCGCCTACAACTACTACATGTTTATTCATAGTTCTTTTATTTAATTAATAGTAAATACTTTTAGAATATCCCATGCCGGCGTGTATATACAAAAACATTGTGTTTGATCTTCTAAAGACAACCACTGATAAGAAGTTCCTTGAGGAATAAATACTATATCTCCTTGCTTTAATATAGAAGCAGTACCGCCCTTTTTTCTTATTTGAATAGACCCACCACACACATACATCCATGTATTTACTTCTGCAAAAGATATAGGAAACAAAATATTATTTTTAATTTCTATCCAATAACTGCTAGCCGTTAAGTGAGTAGTTTCCTGATAGCCTAACTTCTGTTGCACTCGAATACCGTCCTGATCTATAATTATATTTTTACAATAAGAAAAGGTAGGCTTTCGAATAACACGAGGCTCCCAAATGGTATTATTCTGTGGCAATAATTTTTGTTTAGAAACTACTTTTAAAGAAGAACTATTGTTAGATTTGTCTATCATGATATTATCCAAATCAGCATTACGCTCTCGAATCTTATTAAAATATTCGCCCACATGGTCCGTAAGACCATATTTTTTTGTTGCCATAGAAAACAGTTTAAACATTTTTTCCATGCCATATAGTTTGTCCTGAAAGTCCTCAACAATAGCGAAAAGACAAAAAATAATAGTAGGATTACTCGTGGTTAATATAGAATGTGCTGTGTTTTGAGGCACACGCACAAAGTCGCCTGAATGTAAAGAAAGAAAGTCATTCTCTATTTGCACCTGCATAGATCCTTGAACAACAAAAAATAATTCCTCTGCCTTTTTATGATAATGCAAAAATGTACCGAAGCGATTTTTAGGTTTTAGATCTCTGTGGCTAACAATTTGTAGAGCAAATAACTTTCTATTTCCATGCTTTGAAGATAACTTAGTACAGTAATAAACATCTTTCATGCTCCATGCCTTATTAAAGACATCTTCTTTTTCAGTTAATGTGTACATAAATTATTATTTTAGGTGGGTACTAATTTTTTAAAAGATGGCTCATATTTTGCGATTGAGAAGTGTAAAAGTCTAAGATATTTTTTTCTAATTCTTGCATGGTATTTACACACATAGAGGGATTCCAATTTTTAATTCTACATTCTTTGTTCATGGTATCAAACAAATCAAATAAGGGTTTGTAAAAACCGTCCATGTTAAATATCCATATTGGTTTGGAATGTATTTTTAAAGAGTACCAAGTAATAATTTCTAGAAATTCTTCCATTGTGCCAACGCCCCCTGGCAAAGCGATATAAGCATCACCCAAGTCACTCATTATTTGTTTTCGTTGATGCATGGTATCTACTAAAATTAAATTATCAACTTTTAAACGAGGATTGGCAAATTCATGTTCATTATTCTTTGTAAAAATATGAGGATAAACGCCTGTTACTTCGCCACCATTGTCTAAAACCGTATTAGAAATAACTTGCATAAGTCCAATATTGCTACCACCATATACTAAACCTATTTTATTTTTAGCCATAAAGGTAGCTAATTGTTTAGTTTGCTCTACATGAGAAGGAATTAATGCTTTAGGAGAACTACCACAATAAACCGTTATTTTTTTTTTCATTTTTTTAATGTTTATTATTTTGTTGTGTTAAAAAAATGTTACAAACAAATGGATGTTTGCAAAACCCCGATTAATAATTGTGCAAATGTATTTTTTTTTTGATAAATCAAAAGATTTTTTTACTTGCATTAAAATAGGAAATAGGCTAAATTATTTTTTTGAGGTGCTAAGAGAAGTAGGATTTAATGTTAGAGAGTGAAAAAAGGGTCACTAACGAAATAGGTTGGTTATTTTTTTATTTGTGCTATTGATGGGGTAACCATTAAACGCTATAATTCAGCCAAAGAATAGTTGTCAAAAAAAGGTAGAGACGCTACATGCAGCGTCTCTACCTTTTTTTATTAAATTTATGTGTTCTCCAGATAAATTTGGATGCAATTGAATCCTGGTAGGACATAACAATGATTCAATGATTCATAAAGTAGGTTTTATAAAATTTTGGGGATTGTGATCGCTCATTTTGTCATAGTACTAATTGAACATGACAAATACCGTTTTAAAAATTTATAAGTTGCCGATATTTGATATTTAGTGTGTCGAACAAAAAATCTACCTTGTATAAGGTAGATTTTTCATATAATATATATTTTTTCTATAGCATACCTGCCACGCCTATGTCACCTAACTCATCAAATTCATGTGTAGCAGCTATAGGATTGGG
>JASGCP010000025.1 GCA_030053995.1 Phycisphaerales bacterium | reverse complement strand
TGTTTTTGTAAACTTTAGCAAGTCCCGAAAATACTTTTTAAGGGACGACTATGTAGCAAGTACAGAGTACAAAGGTAAATGGTATACTAATGTAACAGCTTGGAAAATTGAAGTTGATGGTGAGGACATGGAAAGTAACGCTGAAGAAGATAGATATAATTATGAATATTGTGGTGATGGTGATTATTTTGAGGGGGGGGAGTCATATGGAAAATACCATGGTAGTTATGCACAGGATGTTGCAAGAAAAAGTGATGATTTTATTGATGATGTTTTAGGTGGCGACCCAAGTGCCTATTGGAATATTGACTAAATAAAAGAACAAAAGTCAAATGTAATTTTACTTAATGTATGCGTCATTTTTTATTTTAAAATTCAGAAATGTATTTTAAAAATGTGTAAAATCAATTTTTAAATACTTTGTTTATATTCTATATTTGCTTTGAAAAAAATAAAACTTTAACCCTTATGCAACTCACCGCAAAACTCATTCAAGTACTAACCATGCAAACAGGTACTGGTAAAAATGGAACATGGAAAAAACAAGACATCATCGTTGAAACTGATGATAAATACCCTAAAAAAATATGTGTTGCTATTTGGGGCGATAAAATTAATGATAGTCAACTCCAATTGGGGAATACTCTAAAAATTGATTTTGATATAGAAAGCAGGGAATATAACAGTAAGTGGTATAGTGATGTAAAGGCTTGGAAAATAGAAGTGGTTGGTGGGATTGTTTTAAAAACCACGAATGGTGGGGCTACTAATAATGTAAACAATATAGTCGGTACGGACACGAAAACTAATACCGAAGATAGCAATAACGATGCACCCAATTTCTTAAAAGACACTGATAGCGACTTGCCCTTTTAAAAACATTGTGCTGTGCTTATACACTGCACAGAAAGCTACTATCTTTGTGTTGTAATTGAAAAATATGAGCATATTCAATCATTTTAATAATTTTAACCTTACAGCAGATCAAAAAAATGCCCTTGTGCGTCTTGAGACTTTTTTAGAAAGTCCTACACAGGTGTTTATGCTCAAGGGTTACGCCGGAAGCGGAAAGACTACTATTATAAAAGGTTTACTTGATTATCTGAGAAGTATTAACAAGAATTTTGATTTAATGGCACCTACCGGTCGAGCCGCTAAAGTCATTAAGGATAAAACAGCTTATACAGCATATACTATTCATAAGTCTATTTACAGTTATAAACAAACCGTAGAGACTGAAAATAATGATTCAACTGATTATCATTATACCTATATCATTCAAAATAATAATAGTAGTGTTAATAAAATTTACATTGTTGATGAAGCGTCTATGATTTCTGATGCTGAAAACCATAGCAATTTTTTTCGCTTTGGCACAGGAAAACTACTCTCGGATTTAATAACCTACACAAATATTCAAACGCAAAATATAAATGCTAAAATCATTTTTGTAGGTGATCCTTGTCAGCTACCACCTGTAAGCGATAATAGCTCTAAGGCTTTTGATGCGGACTATCTTAAAAAGATATTTAATCTTGATTCTGAAGAGGTTGAAATGAAAGAAGTGAAACGACAAACCGGTGCTATTTTAACTACCGCAGCAAAAATTAGAAAAAGTATGACCGCAGGCTACTTTAATGACTTTAATTTGCGATCTAATGGACAGGATATTTTACATCTTTCATATAAAAATTTTATTGATACTTGGCAAAAAGTAGAAAAATCAAAAATTATTATTGCTTATAAAAACCAGACTTGCGTTGATCTCAATCTAAAGATTAGAGAACGATTATTCGGAAAAGCTGATTTACCTGTTCAAAAAGGTGATATTGTTATTATGGGTGGTAATAATTATAAAAATAATGTTTTTAATGGCGAGTTTGCTGTTGTAAATGAAGTGGGGGATATCACAACAAGAAGAGAAATTCACTTAAAAGGTAAAAATAATGCTGTCAAAGTGGTGCCCCTTACTTGGCGGGATGTGGAATTGGTTTTTCTCGATTCAGATAGTAATAATAAAATAGTAAAGGGTAAGATACTTGAAAATTTTTTGTATGGCGACAACCAGTTGAAGCCCGAAGAACTGCAAGCCTTGTATGTGGATTTCTTAATGCAACACGAGTCATTAAAACCGAAGATGTCAGAATTCAAACCCACGCTTATGAATGATGAATATTTTAACTGTCTCTTAATAAAATACGGCTATGCTGTAACTTGCCACAAAGCCCAAGGTGGCGAATGGGACAGCGTTTTTACAATTTGGGATCACGACCCTTCAGAGACTTTTAATTGCTTTAATGATAAGCAACAAAGAGCAGGTAAAACAAATAAAGGTTTTTATAGATGGTCATATACTGCTATTACGCGAGCATCGAAAAAACTCTATGCTTTAAATCCACCATTTTTTAATTCTTATTCTGCAATGACCTTGATAGATCAAACTACAATCAATAGTTTGTTACAGCTAAATAATAATCCTCTGCAAGCAGAAGTAATTATTGTAGATGAAGATTTACAGTTGCAGTTATCATCATTTAATCTTTTAAATTATCCTCTTTCTATACAAGATCATTTTATAAAGGTTAGCTATGTTTGTAAAAAACATAATATAGAAATTGTAGAATGGAAAAAAATAGCTTATGAAATTAGATACCGCTTTAAAAAAGAATCTGATACCGCTATGTTTAAAACATTTATCAACGGTAACAATGAATTTAAAAATACACTTACACCCATTCCCAATCTTTCTACAAATACTCAGTTTAACGAAACGATTGCACAAATACTCAATAATTATTTGCCACTTGTTGATGTTCAACGACCTAATCAAGAAAGCAATACACTGCCTATTGAATTTGATGAAAAAACAGAAGAGCAATTTCCTTTTACAAGAAATTTGTTCGATGATTTAACCCCCTTATTGCAAGAAAATAAAATTTCTATTAATACTATTGAACATCTACAGTATAAAGAACGATACGGTTTTAAACGAAATAATGAAAAAGCAACTTTAGACTTCGAGTATAATGGCAACGGATTTTTTGGACGAGTTGTCCCCATTAAAAACACAACCAATAGTCCATCGTTGATTGCAGCTATTAATAAAGTCTTACAAACTTTAAAACAACAAGACTATGCCCACTAAAGAAATAAAAGAACTCCGTAAAGCCGGTAAATTAGATGAAGCCTACACAATGGCGAAAGCAGAATTGGAAGTTGAAATGTCCAATGCTTTGGCTAAGCAGAACAAACGCAAAGAGGAGTGTAAGCAACTTAATTTGATATATTTGGAATTGAAAGCTGATCAACCTAATATTTGGTGTAAACGCAATCTAAGCTGGGTTTTGTACGATCAACTGGGTATAGCCACTTCTAATTTGACAGATTTTTTATTGAAAATTAAAGAGGTTAAAGAATTAGATTTACCTGAAGACGAAGAAATGTTTTGGGATAATATTTCAATAGTTATTGCCAAAGCTGTTAGAAATATTACCGGCAAAGAATCAATTGACCTAACGCACATGCACCAGTTATTTGATGCAATTAAAGAACTGCCCATAAAGAAAAAAACGAATTGGTATAGTGTACTTTTTAAGGCTTTTCATAAAGGTTTGAAAGAATCCTACCGCTACCTTGAATTTGCTGATTGGTGGAATTTTGCTAATTTTATGCCTGAAGATTTTGAAAAATCTAAAATGCCCGACGGCAAAGAAGTAATGGCACTTGCTGAACAAGGTTATACTTGTTATGCAAAACATCTGTTACCTAAACAAACCCCGCACGGCGATACTATCTTTAATAAAGAAAAAGCAGAAGCCTTTTTACCTGAGCTATCTAAAATCGTTGAAGAATACCCTAAATTTCAGTGGCCAGCTTATTTCAATGCAAAATTATTATTGGCATTAGGGGATAAGGACAATATGCTTAAAAAATTTCTACCCTTTGCAAAGAAAAAACGAAACGACTTTTGGGTATGGGAGACATTTGCAGAAGCATTTACAAACGACCCCGATAAAGTCTTTGCGTGTTATTGCAAGGCTTTATCCTGTGGCAGTCCTGAAGAAATGCTGGTGTCGCTAAGACAGAAAATGGCAAGGATATTAATTTCTAAAAATCACTGCAACGAAGCAAGGACAGAGATTGATTTATTGGTTCATGCAAAAACAAAAAAAGGTTCTACTATACCCGCCGAAGTAACAAATTGGCAAGCTCAAGATTGGTATAAAAAAGCATCCGTAAATAAATCTAATGTAGATTTCTACAAAAACTTTGTACCAACTGCCGAAGCCCTTTTATACACCGATGTACAAGAAGAAAAAATAATTGTAGAATTTGTAAACACCGATAAGAAGATGCTTAATTTCATTGCATCTGAAAGCAAATTTGGCTTTTTAAAATATGATCGCTTTCTTTCAAAAGTCAATATGGGTGATGTGTTGCGAGTACGCTTTGAGGGAGGTAGTAAGGGCGCCATCTATCATCTTTATACAGCAATAAAAGTTAATGACGATGATTTTAAAAAACAATTTATTAAAGAAGTATCCGGCAAAGTAAAAATACCACCCGGCAAATCCTTTGGATTTATAGATGATGTATTTATTCATTCCTCTTTAATTAAAAAATATAATTTATCCGATGGCACACAGTTTAAAGGTCAAGCGATGAAATCGTATAACCAAGAAAAAATGCACTGGGGCTGGAAGTTGGTGTAGAAAAAAAGAAAAATAGTACATTTACAAAATTATGAAGCAAGGTGTGAAAATTACTCATTAAAAAATATAAACAATGAAATTATCAGCAGAAGATTATGTTAATCGAGGAAAAGCTAAATATGATTTAGAAGACTATCAAGGAGCGGTTGAAGAATTTACTAAAGCCATAGAATTAAATTATAAGGACGATGATGGTATGTTGCTCTTTCAAAGAGCACGGGCAAATCTTGTATTAAAGAATTTTAGAGAGGTTCTTGAAGACTTAACCAAATCAATACAGTTAAATCCTCATGATTATTGTTTTTATCGTATGCGGGGATACTGTAAAAATCAGTTAGAAGAATATACAGAGGCAATTGAAGATTATAATAATGCCATAGATTTGGCTCCAAATGATGCTGTTACCTATAATGTAAGAGGACTTGCTAAAAAAAATATCAATGATTTTGATGGTGCCCTTGCTGATTACACAAAAGCAATGGAATTAGAACCTCTTAATGAGAATTATTATTTTGAAATAGGAAAGATAAAAATATTATTAAAAAATTATCAAGCAGCTATCGATGATGTCACCAAAGCAATAGCCATTAATCCTAAAAAAGCAGAATTTTATCAATTTAGGGGATTAGTTAAAAAAGAAATAGAAGATATGGAAGGTTATAAAAAAGATATGTTAGAGTATCTAAAACTAGGGGATATGCAGAAATAAAAGTCGCTACCATGGATTGTTGTAATTACCCTAACAGCACCTGCCCATGAGTACTTATTATATTAGAAATATTTTTTGGAAGAATAGCAACTATTTTCTTTTTGTAACAACAAAATCATATAAAAATGGAAAAACGATACGAGTACACACCTGATCCAATTGTAGAACCTCTTCTACCACACGAAATATTTGTATTTGGAAGCAACTTGGCAGGACTTCATACAGGCGGCGCTGCGAAAATAGCTTTGGAAAAATATAAAGCTCTTCAAGGGCAAGGTGTTGGCTGGCAAGGACAAAGCTATGCTATCCCTACCATGCAAGGTGGTGTCGAAACGATAAAACCGCATGTGGATAGCTTTATTAGCCTTGCTCAAGATAATCCTAAATATGTGTTTTATGTAACAAGAATTGGATGTGGTCGTGCGGGTTTTTCTGATAAGGACATCGCTCCTCTTTTTAAAAATGCTTTGATTTTAAAAAATGTTTGCCTTCCGGAATCCTTTGTTACCCTATTACATGTTATGGGTCATAACCCTACATCTGTTGCCAATGAAATAAAAGATAAAATTCCTACAATTAATCATAAAATTAAAAGTACGCCATTGTCATCTGCTATTGTTAAGAATCTTTCTATTGACAACATAATGTATGCTGAAATTTCAAGTTGCGGGGCAATGGGTAGTGGTGGTGATGCTCGCTGTTATGTGTTTATGGATAATAAATTTATTTGTTACGAAGGTGGTTTTAATTGTTATGGCTCATCAGACAAAGAAGAGGATGATCTAAGCAAGGCTGCAAAGCAATTTGAAAAATTGATCAATGACAATTTTAAAGAAATAAGAAGTTACAAAAATGGTATGGTTGATATACAAGCAGCCCCCGATAGTTTGTTTAATTATTACCATGACGGATTAGGGCATGATGTTTATGTAAATAAAAAATATCCGCTTTATACCGATACCCATCATTTTATTTATCAAAAAGGAAGTAGGGTACATCATCTGTATTGTGTTGCTGAAGCAGTGTTTGATAGCATCATGCGCAGGTATTCACCTAAAGGAGTTTATTAGCGGTAAAATGGGGATAGCGAAAGAATCATTAGAAGAAACAGTGGGGCTGGAAGTTGGGGTAGGGGGGGAGAGAATGATTTTTAAACCTTTTGAAAATATAATAATTATGAGTTTATTTCCCGAGTTTGACCAACCAAAATTTGATGAATCTAAAAAGGATAAAATTGGGCAAAGTCAAATTACTTATAAACAAGCATCTTCTATTTTAACAGCCTGTAAAGGATTTATGAGTGGTTACGACTTTACTTTGAATCCATATTCTGGTTGCACTTTTGGTTGTACCTATTGCTATGCGGCTTTTTTTTCGCGTTCAGAAGACCTGTTAAAAAATTGGGGGTACTGGGTACAGGTTAAAGAAAATGCGTTGCAACTGCTGGTTAAATTTAGAAAAAAATCATTAAAAGGTAAGACTATTTACATGAGTAGCGTTACCGACCCGTATCAACCTATTGAAAGAGATTTACAACTTACGAGAAGTTTAATAGATGAACTTGCTAAGTATCATCAACCAAGATTAGTTATTCAAACAAGAAGCCCTATTGTTTCAAGAGATATTGATTTATTTAAGAAATTTGAAACCATACAAGTAAATATGACCATTACTACAGATAGTGAAACCGTTCGAAAAACATTTGAACCGCTTTGTCCGTCTAATGTAAGCAGATTAAAAGCCATTAAAGAAGTACACGATGCAGGTATTAATGCTTGTATTACCATGACCCCTTTATTACCTATCGAAAATGCCGATGAATTTGCTCAAAAATTATTAGATACTGGTATAAAAAAATTTATTATTCAACCCTTTCACTCTGAAAAAGGAAAATTTGTAGCCAGTACGCGAGAAAATGCTATGCAATTAATTAATAAAATGAATTGGTCAAACGATCAGTATTTACAAGTGTTAGAAACAATAAAAAAATATATCCCCGACATTGGCATCGGTAAGGATGGATTTAAACCTATATGAACAAAGAAGAATTAAAGAAAGAATTGTTTTCGTGGTTAATAGAACAAGCAGGTACTCTTGATTTAATTATAGCGGAAGCCGGTCGTGCCTATTACGATGAACATAAAAACAAAGAAAACTTTGGATATGACCTTGCTCAATGTCAAAAAGATTCTTATAATCTTGTAAAAGGGCACGATTTATGCTATGATCGCATGAATACGGCATTTGCTTATTCGCTTTGGTATCACGGAAGAAGAGTCAATACTTTTCTTTCTTTTTTTGCACATAAAATAGTGGACAGTATATTGAATGTCTATCCTGATAGAATTATCCAAGTGAAAGACTTAGGTTCTGGTACCGGTGCAGTTTCATGGGCTATCGGTTTAATTTATCATAAACTTAAAGAATTAAAGCAATCTATTCCTCAAATAAATATTATTAATGTTGATAGTTCCCCTTTTATGCTCGACTACAGTGATCGACTATGGAAATGGTTTGTTGAAAAATATCCGCATTGTACGAACTTATCAACAGCCTATGAAATGGACGCTTCAAATATTTCTAATAGTTCAGGTAAAACTAGCTGGCTTACGGCTAGCTATTTATTGGATATAACTGATACTAATAATAGCTATAGTAATTTTGCAAAATTAGACTTTATAAAAAAAATCAACGAAGATAACCCGAGAATCATATTACTGCTTACTTCCGACCAGTCTCAAAAAAGCCAGTTGCTTAATGATATTACAAGTGCAATAGCAAATCAACTAAAATATACACAAGAATCAGTGAGTGATACTGCTTTATTTTTTTCAGGTACATTAAAAGAAACTAGTAGGTTTAAAGAGAATGTGTATAAAGATTTAGGCAATAGTATTTCCAATTTTTATCAAAATGCTGTATGGAATGATGGCTCGTTTTATGGTACAATTATGATACAAGGAGTTAGTGAACAAGAACTGAATTTTCCTAATACCGATACTACAGAAGGAATTGGGAATAATCAAAATAACAATTACTACTATTCGTTTACTTCTCGTAAAGATGTTATTCTTACTAAAGAGCAAACAGAAGCTGCAAAGCATGATGATAAACCAACCATTATTACCGGTCCCGCCGGCTGTGGTAAAAGTATTGTTCTTACTGAGCGAATTAAAAATTTATGTGAAACACATCAATCCCTTCACCACACGCTTAATATTCTTGTAACAACTTTTAATAAGTTATTAATAGATTATTTAGGTGCATGGATTGATGAGCTGTTAGATAAAATTAGTTTTAAAAGGGTAGGGAATGAATTTACATTTAATGGATCAACCAAACCAAATATAACCCTGATGCATTTTGATATTCTACCTACGAGATTAGGTAACAATTTAAAACAACCAAGTGCATGGACATCTGAAGATAAAGAACATATCAAGCTAATAGAAAAATGTATTCAAGAAACAAAGAAAGAAAATAATATCACCAATAATAAGTATGACAACATTCTAAATGTCAATTATATTTTAGAGGAGTATCATAGAGTTATATACGGTCTTCAGATTTCCAACAAACAATGTTTTTTAAAGGTTGAGAGAAAAGGAAGACCAAAACTTGAAAAAGATGGCGAAAAAAGAAAAATACTTTTTGATGTTATTGCAAAATATTGTAAAGAACTTAAAGACTGCGGTAAAGATACTTTTATAACAAGGAGACAAAAATTTTTAAAGCAACTGGAGAAAAATCAAGTTACCAAAAAATTTACTCATATTTTTGTTGACGAGTATCAAGATTGTACAGAAGCAGACTATACTATTTTTTATAATTTATTGTCCGACTCTAATAAGCTTGTAATCGCAGGTGATAGATTACAAGCCGTTCATCTTGGAGCTGTAGCAGATGTACCAAGATCAGAAATGATGACTAAGAATCGTAAGCGATGGCAATTAGAAGGTTCTTACCGTTTGCCGTTTCGAATCAGTGAATGTATTAAAGATATTTCATCTTTAAGAAAAGGAGTAAATAAAATTATCCCCTACAAAGGTGCTTCACCAGGTGCTCGTCCAATTGTAGTTTACGCAAAGGATATACAGACTTTATCTCAAAAAATAGAAGCGATATATAATACTTATTCAAATTACGGAATCGATGATGTAACAATTTTAGAAAAAAACGATGCCCTTTATAAAGCAATAGAGCAATTAAAGATTACTTGTACAACCGATACGATTTTAAAAATAAAAGGTCTTGAAAAAACTTGTATTTTGTGGGATACGAGTACAGATATTTTACACAAAGAAGAATTGGTTGAATTTGTATATACGATTTTTACTCGAACTTCTAAAATCCTTATCATTGCCTTATCTGATAATACACTACCAAAATATCATCAAATAATAAAGAATTTACGCAAAGATAGGATCATATTGTGGGATGAGGACACTAATGATAATTTTGATCGATTTTGTAGTGTTGATTCAACATCAACAGAAGATATCGAAGACAATGGTTAGTTTTAAATATTTCAATATTAAATTATCGTTTAATCATCTCATAGGGTTTATATCAAAAGCGGGGGACAATATCCGCTACGGTACCCATAACTAATTTTTACGCATTAAATCCAAATTTTACAATTTACGGCTAAATCATTTTTGAGGTGCTAAGAGAAATAGGTTTTAACGCTAATACGCTCACCTTTTGTTATAGCTACTAAGGGATCAGTTAATTGCTGATTTACTTTTACTGGGGGGCAATAAAACCTAATAAGATGGGACGAAGATGGGACGCCCGGATTTTGACAAAACCATCATAAAAGAGCGGAGGGAGAGGGATTCGAACCCCCGAACCGCTCATCACGGTCGCCTGTTTTCAAGACAGGTGCAATCAACCGCTCTGCCATCCCTCCAACAGCAAGTTAATAAAATTATTTTTATTAATGTATGTACCCATAATTTTTTTATATCTTTGCACGATTTTATAAGATCGTAGCATTTTTTATTTTTAGCAAATTAAAAATTTTCAAGTGATGAATGAGTTTAATGATAAAAAGAATACCCCCATTTTTAGCAAGAAAGTACGGGCAGGAAAAAAAAGGACTTATTTCTTTGATGTTAAGACAACGAGAAGTAACGATTATTTTCTTACCATCACCGAAAGCATTAAAAAATTAGATGGTGAAGGATATGAGCGACATAAAATATTTTTGTACAAGGAAGATTTTAATAAATTCACGCAAGCTTTTAACGAGGTGATAAACCATATAAAAGGTGAATTGATGCCTGATTTTGATTTTACTCAATTTGATAAAGATGAAAATTTTAATGCAGATACGCATCAAGAAACCAAGCATTTTGATAATTTTGAGGCTAAAAAATCAGACGACAATAGTTATTTAAAACAGAATAAGCACAACGATTATTTCAGTGATGATCAGGAGAAAATGTAGTTTTATTCTAACCATTTCCCTGGTCTCTGGCATTTGTTGTTTGTTTAAAAATATCATTATGTACATAAAAAAAACGGCGGTTTCTATTTTATTTTTTTTATTATCTACTTCATTAGTGTTCGCTCAAACTGAATCAGCGTCAGACGGTTCAGATCCTGTTGCGGCCAAGCTGTTGCAATCAGTATCACAACATCTTAAAAGCCTCCATAGCATTGCGGTTGACTTTACCTTTACTAATTACGATAGAAGTAACATAGTGAGAGGTACTGCATCGGGAACGATAACGATAAAAGGCAACGACTGTAAAATTGTTCAGGGTGATAATCTCACTTTATATTGTAGTGGCACCGATTGTTGGCGCATTGACAAAGAAGCACAAGAAATTAATTTGAGCAAATTAGACGATAATACCATGGCCTTTACACCCCAAAAAATATTTACAGATTTTTATAATAAAGATTTTCTTTACAGAGAGAACAGCGTTAAAGATGGAATAGCAGAAATTCAAATGACTCCTATTGACAAAAGACAAAGCTTTCATACAATTTTACTGTATATCGACACAAAAAAGTTAATGATTGTTAAAGTAAAAGTGATACAAAATGATAATACATCCCTTGTATATACTTTTAATAAAGTAGTGAACAATCCTGCTATTTCGGATGCCCAAATAAAATTTAATCAGTCTAACTATCCTGCTTACGATTTAATTGATAATCGGTAAAAACTTGTTTTTCTGCTTTTTATACACCAATAAGGCGTTATTTTGTTTCTTTTTTGTTTGTATTAGTATTATTGTTAAGATTACATAAAAATGAAAGTAAATTGGGACTTTCTGGGTGCGGGTGTTTCGATAGCTTGTGCTATACATTGTGCAATTTTACCGTTGCTTATTACTTCCTTACCATTATTTGGATTAGATATATTGCACAACAAACTGTTTGAATATAGCATGATTGTCCTTGCTTTTATAGTTGGTGTTACGGCTCTTTATCATGGCTATACCAAGCATCATAAAAAAAAAGCACCGATATTGGTATTATCAATTGGATTTACCTTTTTGGTACTAAAAGAGGTTTTTGTACAATATGAACTATTGTTTTTAGCATTGGCCGTTACCGGTATTTTATTTGCACACTGCTTAAATTTTTTATTGTGCAAAACGCATAAACATCAACATGTTTTTAGTAGTCATTGTGAAGATCAACCCATGGATGCAGTAAAAATGAATAGTGACGAGAATGATATATAAAGGCTATCAGTTATAGGATACTATTTCTATTCTTCAAAAATAGATCATCATGAACTTAAAATGTAGATATTACCACCATAGAACCCGATAATCGTACTATATGAAAAAAATAGGCACCGCTTTTATTTTATCATTGTTTTTATTAGTTAGCTGTTGGAAAAAAAAATCGGCATCCGATAGTCGCTATCCTCCGATCGTTACCGCTCTTTATAATGACATCCGTACCCATCCTGATAGTTTTCCCCTTCGTTTACAATTGGTTTCCGTGTTAGATAGTTTGCATTTAGATAATTTAGCAATTCCGCAACTTGATACCCTGTTAAAGAAGGATAGTATAAACAGTGAACTGTGGTTCAAATTAGCGGTCTTATACCAAAATGTCCATGATACAACCAGGTCAATTCATTCATTTGCACAATCCTTGAAAATATATCCTACCAATAAAACTGCATTATTATATTTAGCAACCTTATACGCAGAAAAAGGAAATCCGCGCAGCTTAGGTCTTACTAATGAAGTAAATGATTTAGATGGTGATTATATAACGGCTGCTAACTGTGATTATATACGGGCTATTTTTTTTGAACGCACCCATCGTACTAAACAAGCTATTTATCTTTTAGATAAAGCCATAGGACAAAATTTTAAAATGATACCGGCTTATATAGAAAAAGGGATCATTTTAGAAAATGAAGGACAGTTTGTAAAAGCATTAATGATTTTTCAAAGTGCCCAAAAAATAGATAGTAAAAACCCAGATATCTATTACTATTTAGGAACATGCTTGGAAAAAATGGATAACTTAGTAGCAGCCACTACGCAATATCAAAATGCTCTTACTATGGATAGTGGTATGCAAATGGCAAAAGATGCTTTGGCTCGAATAAAAAAAAATACTCAAAAATAGATTGCTTTCAAACAGTAACACGGTAATTTAAAATTAATTATTTATGGCTTTATTAATTGCACCATCGTTATTAAGTGCTAATTTTTTAAATCTTGAAAAAGAATGTGCATGGCTTAATGATAGCGAAGCGGACTGGTACCATTTGGATGTTATGGATGGTACATTTGTTCCAAATATAAGTTTTGGACCAATGATCGTTAATTTTTTTAGAAAAGCTACCAAAAAAGTGTGTGATGTTCATTTAATGGTTGTAGAACCTGAAAGATATGTAGATGCTTTTAAAGAAGCCGGTGCTGATATAATTACCGTTCACTACGAGGCATCTGTTCATTTGCACCGTACCGTTCAGCAAATAAAAAAAATAGGGGCGAAAGCTGGTGTGGCAATTAATCCGCATACACCGGTATCATCACTGGTGGATATTTTGTCTGATATTGATTTGGTGTGCTTAATGAGCGTTAATCCGGGTTTTGGTGGACAAAAATTTATAGCCCATACCCTCAATAAAATTAGAGCGTTGCATGCACTTATTAAGGAAAAAGGACTTTCTGTTGATATTGAAGTTGACGGCGGTGTTACTTTAGCCAATGCTCCATCTATTGTTGCTGCCGGTGCAACGGTTCTTGTAGCAGGTAATACAATCTTTAGTGCAGAAAATCCTAAAGAAATAGTAACCAAGTTAAAACGACTGGGTCTATGACGACAAGAGTGGGTAAGTTAGTTACATTTTATATTTGATTACCAGTGAGCGTATAACCTTTTCCCTCAGATGAAGGGCGTTGCAAAACAAGGCGAACGAAGTGGTTATCGAAAATGGGCGAAGGTGAATATATCAAAGAAAGCGAGTGGTAGCAGTAGGATTGTAATCAGAACATTGGTAAATCTCACCTAATTAATTATTCAACATTGATAATTAACTATTAATCCTACAGGTTTGATTTTTCTTTTTTTGTATTAAGACAAAAAAAGAAATGGCATTGTAAAAATAAAAAATCTTGTTTTAAAAGGCAGTTAGTGAACCATTAATCATTCAACATTAACATTATTAAGCCCACTCTTTTCGTCATAGACTAAATTTATACGGAATATTTAACATTTTTTTAACGACAATTAGATACTATAATTGTCTAATTGATATAACTTTGCGAAATTATTCTCTAACAAAAAAATAAATAAAATGGTAAAAAATTTAGCCGGCTTAGGTACTTTGGTAACCAGAGTTAGTATGAAAAATATTAATGGTTCTCATGCATTGGACTGTGTTGCAGTAACAAGATATTGTGGTCCTGATGGTAATACTCCTGTGACAGTATATCGTACTAGTACTGAACAGCGCCCATATAGTGATAGTCTTTGTATGTCTTTTTTTCAGTGTGGCGGAATAAAAAATATTAATATATCAGTTTTTTAAAATAACATCTGATAATAGCAACAATCAATAAAAAGTCACTTGATGAAGTGACTTTTTTTATTGGTCGAAAAAACTGAATGCAAAGTCTTAGTTTTCTTATATGCTATTCATCAGTTAGTAATAGAATAGGGCTAAATCATGTTTTGAGGTGCTAAGAGGTTTTAAGGGTAGTAGGAAAATATGCATCTCTGAAGAATTGAGTGGCTAAAATACAGGAAGAGTAAATTGGGGTCATCTTTCTTTTGTCTGAATCACGGATTACACAGATTATGGGGATTACACGGATTTTACTAATTGCACCCCAGATAAATATGGGGACAATTAATTTTTTTATTTTTTTTCAGTTAAACCATGGCTATTAATCTTTTTTGATTTTTTTTGCCATCAATTGCCTCCGGATTTATCTGGAGGACAAATAAATTGGCTCTATGACGACAAGAGTGGGTAAGTTAGTTACATTTTATATTTGATTACCATTGAGGGTATAGGCAAAACGCCCTCAGAGGAAGGGCGTTGCAAAACAAGGCGAACGAAGTGGCTATCGAAAATGGGCAGAGGCGAATATATCAAAGAAAGCGAGTGGTAGCGATGCTAAAATTGTAAAGAAGCAGGTAAGTAAAATCTAATCGCTACCAAATGTTTAATATTTCTTTAACAATTAAAAGGTAATCATATTTGTCTAATAGAATAATAATTTATTTTTTACAAAGACATAAAAAACGCTCTATGAAACAAAAATTTGAAAACTTAGGTAACTCATTTAAAAGAGCCCAATTGAAGGTGTTAAAAGGGGGGAAGCTGAAAAATGTAGATTCAAATTCCTGTGATCCCACAGTCGTTGATAGTTGTAAGGCTGCTTGTACACCTTATGGGGTAAAGCAACAGTGTGGTACAACCTTAAAAAGTTGTTATGCTTGTGATAAAGTTGGGTATATCTGCGATTACTTTGATGCGTACGGCGATATGTTTTGGTGTAATTAACGAGAACTATTTTTTCTTGATAATTATTCAATTCTATATCTATCCCGCATCTAAAGAATAGATGTTGCTTTTTTATGTGTCCGAAATTGAACGTAAAGCCACTAATTTTCTTATATACTATTCATTTGTTAGGAGTAGAATAGAATAAAACAGGAATCGTAACATTAATTAAGTACCTTTGCAGTATGAAAACATTTACTGATTTAGGTTTAGAGGATGGTTTGGTACAATCAATTACGACATTAGGTTTTACAACGCCTACGCCCATTCAAGAGCAAGCAATACCCGTTCTCTTAGAAGGAACGAAGGATTTTTTTGGATTAGCACAAACCGGTACAGGCAAAACCGCTTCGTTTGGTTTGCCTTTATTGCAGTTGATTGATAAAAAAGTTAACGACATTCAAGCATTGGTGGTATCACCAACGCGTGAGCTGTGTGTACAAATAACAAAAGATTTACAAAATTATCAAAAGAAATATACGCCCGTTCATGTTGTTGCTGTATATGGTGGCGATTCTATAACCAATCAAATTAGAAAGCTACATAGGGGAGCACATGTTGTGGTTGCTACGGCCGGTAGATTGATTGACCTCATTGAACGAAAAGCCATCGACCTTAACAAAATAAAATATATTGTATTAGACGAAGCTGATGAAATGTTGAATATGGGATTTAGAGAGGATATTGAGCTTATTCTAACCCATACCCCGCGTCGTGATAGTATGTGGCTGTTTAGTGCAACGATGTCCCCTGATGTGCGGCAAGTGTCTAAACGCTTTATGAAAACACCGCACGAGGTGTCTATTGGTAAACAAAATACGGCTAATGCCAATATTGATCATCAATATTTTTTATGTGATCATGCTAATCGCTATGAAGTATTAAAAAGAATCATTGATTTTAATGTTGGTATGTACGGTATTATTTTTGCTCAAACAAAAGTGGATGTACAACGCGTAGCTGAAAATTTAACGCGCGAGGGTTATGAAATAGAGGCTCTGCATGGCGACCTTAACCAAAATCAACGCGATAAAGTGATGGCTCGGTTTAGGCAGAAATCATTGCAGTTAATTGTGGCTACGGATGTTGCGGCTCGTGGAATTGATGTGCAAGGTATTACGCATGTTATTAATTTTGAATTACCAAATGATCCAGAAATATATACCCATCGATGCGGTCGAACTGGGCGGGCAGGTTCTACGGGTATTTGTTTGTCGCTCGTAACATCAAAAGAATTGTTTCGATTTAGAAGAATTGAAAAAATGTTACAAACAACGATTCATAAAATTGATATTCCTTCTGGTAAAGATATTTGCAGAAAGCAGTTTTTTCATTTTATTGATAAGCTATTAAAAGTTGATGTTACGCACAAGGAGTATGCTACTTATCTACCCACACTACAAGAAAAATTTGCAGATTTGACTAAGGAAGATATATTACAACGCGTAGCGGCTTTAGAGTTTGATCGATTTTTGCAGTATTACGAAAATTCTATTGATTTGAATGTTCGTAATAATAATGCACAAGATAGAAGAAGCACCAGTGGTAGATATAGTGAGGATAGTCGCTCAGAAAGCCGAACCGCTTATAGCCGAAGTGGTAATTACAAAAAATTGTTTATTAATATCGGTGGTGTGGACGGATTTCATAAAGCCAGTTTTTTACAGTTTATCTTGGACATGAGTAATCTTAAAAAAGAAGTAGTAGGAAAAATAGATATTAAGGATAGAAATAGCTGGGTGGAAATTGAATCAGGCGTCGCTAATAAAATGATACAATCTTTAAGTGGCAAGAAAATAAAAGGTCGTAGTATTCGCGTTAATTATGCCGATAGTCGCCCTTCCACATCATAAAAGCGTTCTTGATTATGCGTGTATTTGATAATAAATTTTAAACCAAATTTTTATAATCATAACAAAATGTAAGTCTATGTACTGGTATTGGCAGGTTCTTAAAAAATATGCCGTATTTAAAGGCAGGGCAAGAAGAAAAGAATTTTGGATGTTTAAACTGATGAGCATCCTATTGATATATGGCATTTTGATGGTCGGCTATCTGTTTCACGCTTCAAGGTCTTTATTCTCGTTGTTTAATATGCTTATTGGTTTCTATGGTTTAGCAATTTTTATCCCTTCTATAGCCCGCAATACACACTATTTATTCCCATTAACATATATGCGTTTCTATGGTTTAGCAATTTTTATCCCTTCTATAGCCGTTGCAGTACGGCGATTACATGATATTGGGAAAAGTGGCTGGTTACTGTTGTGGGTTTTTTGTATAGAAATATTTTTGTTATTTGCAACAATATGTTTGTTATTGTATTATGGTTTCCACAGTGGTGCAGTATATCCTAACATCCCACTTGATCAAATACATGAATCAGCATTTGATTATGCATTATTTTTTCTATCGATTACCACATTTATTATGTTTATCGTGGTCGCTATCTACATGCTCATTTTGTATTGCAGAGCAGGGCAAAAAGGCATTAACAAATATGGTGAAAACCCTAAAGAAATAATATAGTTAAAAGCATTGAATATGGAAACAAAACCGATAATAGGATTTACTACGGGCGACTTAAATGGCATTGGAATAGAAGTTCTTATTAAATCCCTAAATGCTAGCAGTATTCTTGAACTGTGTACGCCCTTAGTATTTGCCAATCCTAAAGTGATTAATTTTTATAGAAGAACCATTAAGGAAGATACAAACATGCAGTATCATGTGATTAAGGATATTAACAAGGTTCTTCACAAACAAATAAATGTTTATTCTTGCTGGGAAGATGATGTTATTATTAAACCCGGTAACCCTGATAGTAGCTTGGGAAAATACGCTTTTTTGTCTTTACAACAGGCCACCGATGCCTTGCTGGCTCAAAAAATACACGCCTTAGTAACAGCACCGATCGATAAAAGTAATATGATCAGTGAGCAGTTTAAGTTTATTGGGCATACCCCTTATTTTAAAGATGTGTGTAAAGCTAAGGATGTATTGTTAATGATGGTATCGGAAAATATAAAATTGGGTTTAGTTACCGAGCATATCCCTATTGCTCGCGTAGCAGAGGAAATTACTAAAGAGCTCATTGTTAATAAACTCAATATTTTACAAAAGTCATTGGAATTTGATTTTGGTATTATAAAACCTAAAATTGCAGTCTTAGCATTAAACCCGCACGCCGGCGATAAAGGTCTATTGGGTAAAGAAGAAAGTCAAATTATTTTGCCGGCTATTAAAGAAGCACGCACGAAGCATAATACTATATTTGGACCCTATGTAGCTGATACATTTTTTACCCGCAACCATCATGAACAATTTGATGGTATTTTAGCAATGTATCATGATCAGGGGCTGATTCCATTTAAAACCCTTGCACAAGATAAGGGTATCGACTTTACTGCTGGTTTACCGATTATTAGGACAACGCCTGCACATGGCACCGCTTATGATATTGCCGGTAAAGGTATTGCTTTTCATGATTCGATGCTCCAAGCTATTTTTTATGCCATCGACATTATCAATTACAGAAAATCATACATCGCCGATAGAGCTAATCCTTTAAATAAGTCATTAAGTCAGCAAATTATTTCTAATTCAGTCGATGAAATGCTAAGGGACTGATAATGTCAAAAGCGAATTAATAATGATTCATACTCGTTAGGCTAATGTCTTAATTAATTTATATATCTTGATAATTAATATTTCTATCTATGAAGTTTTACTACCAAATTTTGAAGACCGTTAGTGCCTTCTGCGTAATCGTAACGATGTTTGTTGTTTGCAAAAAAAACAATACAAACTTTTCTATATCTTCGGCTACCATTACTAATTTGGCTACGATTAAACAAGCATCTCAATCCTGTGGGGGTGAAAACATATCACCACAACTCAACTGGAAGAATGTACCGGCCAATACAAAGGGTTTTGTTATTACAATGATTAATCGTTCGAATAATTCGTCATATAATTGGTGCATATTTGATATTCCAAATAATGTTACTGAACTTTTAGAGAATGCTGGAACCGAGGGTAATGGTATTGCGCCACCTACAAGTATTCAAACAGTCATTGGAGCCGGTGCAATTGGCTATGTAGGTCCTTGTGCTTCTATTGGGCAAACGAATCAATATGAAATAGATATTTACGCCGTTTCTTTAGCTAGTATGGGTCTTACTGATAATAGTACGCCACAACAAGTTGTGGATAGTGCTAATAAATATTTATTGGCTTTTGCAAGTTTTAGGTTTAATTATCAAGGTAACTAATAGTTCTTCTGCCTACCATTTTAATCAGGGTAGAAATTTTTAGCAACGATCGGTGTATTCTATTCGTCCGTCAATAAGACGAAATAAAAACAGTGCCACTTACATGATGTACTTTAAAAATATCAAAAAAAGAAAGTGCTTTTAACCAACTAGTGTAAGTTTGGTATTGCGTGTTAAAAAAATATTATGGTGTTATTAAAATCTATATCGCCTCTATTAATTTTATGTATAGGCTTATTCACTTATTGCATATTTTTAAGTACGGCTTGTAAAAAAATATTACAAGCTGATAGTTTAACATACCACTCTGCTACTGTATTTATTGTTGGTTTTAATGGTAGTATTTACAAAATTACCGAAGGACAAAATTCATGGTGTTCCAGTAACTATGGTATTGATCCTGCAATACAGCTCAATAGCATTTTTTTTAGTACTGCCTTATGGTCAGTCAAGTGGTTTGACCGTCGGTGAAAATGCTATATTCCGAACTGATGATGGGGGCAATTCATGGTTTCTTTTCGATACGGGCATTCCACCTAATTACTATTTTTTATCTATTGCGGTAATTCCCAATTCCTAAAAAAAGAATCATAGTACAAGCCGTCCTATTAGCTGATTGTAGCTGGCATGTACCAACCGCTACCGTTCAAATTTATTATAAAAATGCTGCGTCTATGAGGACAAGAGTGGGTAACTTAGCTCACTTGCATATCGATTACCATTGAGCGTATAGCATTTTGCCCTCAGAGGAAGGGCGTTGCAAAACAAGGCGAACGAAGTGCCCATCGAAAATGGGCAGAGGCGAATATATCAAAGAAAACGCGTGGTGGCGATGCAACAATCGTAAAGGTGGAAGTAAGTAGTCGTCCCTTAAAAAGTATTTTCGGGACTTGCTAAAGTTTACAAAAACATTT
>JASGCP010000157.1 GCA_030053995.1 Phycisphaerales bacterium | reverse complement strand
CAAAGAAAAAATCAAGCCTGCAGAGTAAGGGCTACAAAACTACGGCTCACTTCGTCTATAACAAAATGAGTGGGCTTAATAATGTTTAATGTTGACTATTAAACATTAACCATTAATGAAGCTCGTTCATTGCGCTATAGACTCAAAAATAGAAGACTAATGTGATTTAACTTTTCTTAATAAAAAATGTCATATTATAAGCGATGTCTATTTGTTAAACTTATATAATTAAAAAAATATATGAAACACATAAAATTATCTTTAATCGTTTTTCTATCCTTTGTGATGTTATCTTTTTCTTGTACCAAAGAAATTATAAGTCCCAATAATTTGCCTACTAATAGTGCTTCGTCTGACGGTTCTGTTGGTAGTTTTTCAGATAAACCGGTAATTGGTGTAGCGGTGGATAGTGTCGGCATGTATTCCTACACGACTAACGGTGGGGGGACTTGGAGCCCACCTGCAAAGATTACGGGTTTTAGTTACATTAATTCTGTTGCTTTTAGCTCTGATAGTTCAGGTGTGGCGGTAGGTCTCAGTACTGATAATTCTGGAGCGTTTGCTTATACGCATGATGGTGGGAAGACTTGGACTAATGCGAAAGATATTGCTGGTATCAACTGGCGAGGGCGTGCCATTGCCTTTGTGAATTTTGATAGTTCAGGTAATGGGGTAGTAGTAAGCAATGATGGTGCCTATTCTCATACAACTGATGGTGGTATTACTTGGTCAAATGCTGGTTCAATTAAAAGTGTTGGTGGTAATAGAGCTGTCATTCATGATGTTGCCTTTATTTCAAATACACAAGCTGTGGTTGTAGGGACTTTGCCCATGGGTTATGGTGGTTTTTATGATTTTAGTTTTACTTCAGGAGCGACTTGGGCACCTGCTTCCAATTTAAATAAGGATGTTAATGCAACCATTACAGCTGTCTCTTTTAATTCTGGCACTACGGGTGTGGCGTTAGGTTCTCAACTTAATAGCCCACAGAATGGGGTTGTTTCACATTGGTCATATCTTGCTGGTTGGTCTCCGTATCAGCCTATAGATGGATTTGCTAATTCTACTATAAGTTCTGCTAAGTTTAATACAAACAGTACGGGCGTAGCGGTAGGGTATTCAACAAATAGCAATGGGCAATATGTTGGGCAATATTCCAGCACAAATAATGGGGGGCTATCATGGTCAAGTACCAAACCAATTAGTGGCATGGGGAAAATTAATTCGATTGCATTTAGTTCATCTTCGAACGGTGTTGTGGTAGGTGATAATGGTACATATTCCTATACAAATGACGGTGGCGTAACATGGTCAAGTGCACAAACAATTAACGGTTTAGGTTCGATTAGTTGTGTTGCGTTCTCAAAAACACCTTTCTGGTGGTATTAAAATAAAAATATTTTTTTGGTATTGGTTTGCAAAAAAACATTAAACCTAAATCAATCGATTTAGGTTTTTTTATAAAAATTAAAAATAGGCGTATTCTGCTACTGTTCAAAAATATGTTTGGGCATGTCAAAAAAAATATATCTTTGCTACATTAATTAACCGAGGTTTTGCAACCGTTCTATTAATTTCATTTACACCTTATGAATTGTAGATTCCCAAAATTGTTACTTTTTTTTTTAGGAGTTTTTATTTCGCTTTTGGCGTGCAAAAAAACCAAACAAAGCAACGACATGCCCATCGCAAAAAATAGCATAACATTGACGGCATTCATTAATGGAAATCAAACGCAAAGTGCACTCCTTATAAGTAAAGATACGCTACCGATTACTATTTCTATTTCTGGAACTGCACAAAATGCACAATATACACTTACGGCTGATGATAGTGTATATTATAATAGTAGCTTTGCGATACCAGCAGGTAATAGTATTTTTTCTAATGCAACAGCAGGTCAATTCTTAGTTAAATATACTTCCAATAGGGAGAATACAATGAAAATATTATCTTTTACTGTACAAGACAATTTTGGAAACATTAAAAGCGTAAGCGACACTTTTAATGTAAGAGAAGGGTTTGTAGCAAATTTAATACCCAAAATTGCTACGCTTAACATCGGGAATATAGATACTATATTAGTGAATGTAAAAGCCATTGCGGCTACTGGGAGTTACCTGTTTCAATTAAATAATCTTGTCGATTCAATCTATTATCAAAACAATCCTATTTTGATTGGACAACCAGTTACCCTAAATGCTAATGGTGTTACTAATCGCAACGGTGCTTTTGATACCCTCATCTATAAAGCCGAAGTACCTACTGCTGGGACAATCGGTATCAATTATACCGTTTCTAATAATATTGTAAATCCCATTCCTCAAACAGGTACCGTGAATATTAATTTAATCAATAGCACGTTCACACCAATTGTTAAAGCCGGGGCAACAATTATTCCTGTGTCCGCAAGAGATACGGTGGTTATATCTATGAGTAACAGTTCAAATGCAAATGCAACTTATTCCTTACAGTTAGATAGTTCATTTACATATAAAAACACTTATTATCCTCCACAAAGTTATGTCAAATTACAGAATATAAGAGGCAATAACGGAAGGGACACGATCATTTTAATGGGAAATACGGCAGGGAAATTTAATCCTACTTTGACCATTAAAAATTCCTTACCAGACTCAAACACAACAGTACAAAACATAAAATTATTGGGGAATGTATCAAGCTATTATTATTTCTTAGCAGGAACAAATGCTTCATCAATTAGTATGTATGCACTTTCAGCGGACGGAGTCAATTGGAGTACACCAAGGGTTTTTAATGCAAATTTAACATCAACAGTTACGGGTGTTGCTTTTTCGACCAATCTAAATGGTATTGCCATTACAAGCGATGGAAGCTATATGAGAACGCAAGACGGTGGAATTACTTGGTCGTCTCCTACAAGCATCGGCAGTAACATAAATAGTGGACTTTTAGTAAAATTTAGTACCGCAGCAACCGGTGTTATTGTAGGCGTTAACACCAACAACTTCTTTTACTCGTATTTATACACTTTAGATAGTGGTAGAACTTGGAGTACGCCTCTTCAAGCAGTCACGGCTCCTAACGATATAGCCTTTTCATCAGCTACTACGGGCATTATTGGAAACAATAATGCACAATATGTGTACACAAGCGATGGCGGAAGAACCTGGACTCGTAATAATGCACCTGTTGCTAATGCTATTACCAGTATAGCCTTTGCACCAGCTAAAACAGCTACAGGAAAATTATACGGTACCATGACCTTTGCTAACGCTTTTACAGCTTACTCATTGGATTCGGGACTAACTTGGAAACTCGTTTATATAGATCCCCCTATAAATTACGCTACCAGTGCAGCGGGATATTCATCGCCAACTAATGTGGCTTTTATCGGTTACAATGGAACATTAAGTAGTTATTATTTTGCTACTTCAACAAACGGAGGCAGTAGTTATAACTTTTCTACGGGACAAAACTTAGGTTCATTTAATAGTAATAATTTTCGTTCGCTCACCTTTATTGCTCAAACAACTGCAGAATCATCTAATAATGGCATATTGCTCAATACCTACAGCAACCAATATGGTATTACTTCAGATGGTGGTGCATCGTATAATTTTATGGCAAGTCCTTTTACCACCAACAATTGGCTTACTGTCAACAAAAATATTGTTTGGCAGTAGCGTTCACAGAGATTTTATAAAATCTGGGCGGGGGGGGATGGCTATGCCGGAAAAGATGAGAAAATTGGTTAAATTATTTTTTTGAGGTGCTAAGAGAAGTAAGTTTTAACTCTAAAGAAAGAAAAATGGCTATCTAACGAAATGAGTGCAATTAATGTTTAATTAATCGCTACTTAAACCGATAATTTTTATTTTTCTAAGGTCGTTTTATTTATTTTTTCTGTAATCCCCTTAATCTGTGTAATCCGTGATTCAGAAAAAAAGAACAAATCCCATACAAAAACAACACTGTTTTTCTACCATCCTAAAATATCTTAGCACCTCAAAAAATGATTCAATTTATATCAATAATGAATTAACACGGCGTTTCGTTACAAGACTGACTGCAGAGCACTTCGGCATCGTGTATTGATGAACAAGAATGAGGACAACCGGCCCAACACTGAGTCCACAACATCAAGCCTCCACAATTTCCATCCACTGCTATTACACAACGTGAATACGAATCAGTTGGGTCCGTGGATATGATTCGTGCACCTTTTAATATTTTCAAATCGCTTCTTTTAAGAAAAGAGCCTAAAACTTTTAATTTTTGTTTCATATTTTTTTTATTGTGGTGCCTGCCAAACATTTTATTGGATTGGTCAAACATCGTTTAATAATTACCCAAAGTTATTTTATTTTATTTTATTTTTGATAAATTAAAATATTTTTCACTTGCATTAAAATGTAAATTTTATTTACGGAAGTAAAAAAATAACCATAGCATATATAACTAAAACATTAACCAATTAATTTCCCCCACCCTTTTCGTCATAGAATCAATAAGGGCTCTATGACGAATTGAGCGGGTAAAAATGGTAGAAATGAATTGGTTTTTAAAACTACAATTTGATATTTTATA
>JASGCP010000156.1 GCA_030053995.1 Phycisphaerales bacterium | reverse complement strand
TTGATACAAAAGAAAGAAACAAAGAAAAAATCAAGCCTGCAGAGTAAGGGCGTTGTGCCTATATCCTCAACGATAATCAAATATAAAATGTAACTAACTTACCCACTCATTTCGTCATAGAGCCTTTATTTTTTTGCTATTTATTTCGGCTATTGTAATTAAATAGTATTTACGGCTTATTATCTAATTTATAAAATCTACTAATAACCTAAATGGTTATTATCATGAACTGACAAAGTGTATTATTGTAAAAACCGATTTTGAATACCCATAAAAAATTGCATATATAAAATAAGATACATAAAAATAAAATACTAAGTTTGCACAAGACGCGTGGTCGTGTATTCAGTGTAGTAAACTTTTTAAAACAGACGCTTAGTATTTAGACAATTGGTTATGCCTCATCATTCAAGGGTATTAAAAAGCAGTTTAAGAAAATATTAAACATGATAAAACATAACACCGCGAATATCCTCATTGTGTTACTATTAACTGCTTGTATTCAAACTCATATCAGTGCCATGAAAGATCAAACACAAAATAATCCTTACTATTCAAACACGAGTAAAGACACTTTAAATGTATCCAATGATATTTGGAAAAAAATACTTTCCACTAAAGTCTATGACATAGCTCGCGGGAAAGGCACTGAAATGCCTTATAGTAGCCCTTTAGAAAAAAACTTCGATACAGGTACCTACTATTGTGGGGTATGTGGCAATCCACTCTTCAAAAGCGATACTAAATTTAACAGCCAATGTGGGTGGCCTGCTTTTTTTCAAACAATCGAGAAAAACTCGTTAATATATAAGCCCGATAACTCATATAATATGGAACGCGTTGAAGTGTTATGTGGTCGTTGTCACTCACATTTAGGACATGTATTTGATGATCCGAATACACCTACGGGCTTATGGTATTGCATTAATGGGGTTGTTCTAGACTTTAAGAAAGCGGCGACACTCCAAAAGCAATATAAAGATTCCTTAGATTCAAAATAAATCAAACAGGTTTCATAACAACCCAACAATATTAATTTAAAAAGCGTGCAAATAGGTAATTTTTCAATACAACAGAATCGATTATTATTGAGTCTAATCTTTTTTTTAGCACTATCACCTTATGTACATAGTCAAGGAATTATACAAGGTCGTGTTTTAGATATTAGTAAAAAAAATCCCATTGAAGGTGTAGCGGTGTTCAACACATCTGGTAAGGTATCATTAACAGATTCGCTTGGGAACTATGAAATACCAGCTGACATTAACGACTCACTATATTTTTCTTACTTAGGAAAAAAAACAAAGAAATTCCCGGTACGATATATTGAAGACCTTGAAAACTTTGACATTTCTGTTCAATTAGATATTCGGGAATTGCCTACCGTAATGCTCCGTCCAAGAAACTATAAGCAAGATTCGATACAAAACAGACAAGACTACGCTAAGGTATTTAATTACCGTGCTCCCACTCTTTCAGTTATTTCGGATCATGGATACAGCCCTAGTTCAGGCGTAGGTGTAGGCTTTGATCTCGATGGTATTATTAACATGTTCAATAAAAAAAATACCAGAGACATGGAGGCCTTTCAGGAACGATTAATCGAGGAAGAGCAGAATAAATACATCGATAGCAGATTTAGCAAACGAACGGTTAGTGCTATCACAAAATTGACTGCCCCTGCCTTAGATACATTTATGCAACTGTATAGACCGTCCTTTGAGCTTTTACAAAAATGTAATGATATCGAGTTGGATTATTATATTAACGAGGCTTTTAAACTTTACAATTCACTTCAACGTGGCGTACCTTGGACACCCAACAATGTTATATTAAATTTGAATAAATAGCAATAATGAATAAGCACACTACGCGATTTTTTATAAAAATAACCTATCCATTTTTTGCAAAATAAAAAGCATGATGATCAGTATATTACTTGGTGCTATTATATGACCTAATAAAATAGGGCTCGATGTGCCATTATTAAATCCTCAAAAAAATGTACACGAACACAAATTCAAAAAAAAAATCAGAACAACTTTTTTCTATTGCACTCGTTATATGCTCACTCGGCTATTTCATCGATGTTTTTGACATTATCATTTTTTCAATATACCGATTACAATCCTTTAAAGATTTGGGCATAGACTTAAATGATCATACCTATATACTCCATATCACGAGTAAAATATTAAACTATCAAATGTGTGGTGCTTTGTTAGGCGGTATTTTTTGGGGCATTATGGGCGACAAAAAAGGACGGCTAAAAGTACTCTACTTCTCTATAGCCTTATACTCTGTAGCTTGTTTTTTAACCGCTTTTATTCATAGCATAGAAGTATATGCTATTTTGAGATTAATTACAGGAATTGGTTTAGCGGGCGAAATTGGCATAGGTGTAACTTTATTAAGCGAATTATTACCACAAAAGAAAAGAGGGTTAGCGGCTGGCATTATGGCGTCTGTGGGCATATTAGGTGGTATTGGAGCCTATCTTTCATATAAATTTCATATTCAGTGGCGTTTTGCTTATGCACTTGGGGGCACCTTAGGATTTATGTTACTTATCATTAGAAGCACGATGCAAGAAAGTGCACTATTTGAAACTGTTCACAAACAAGTGGCGATTAAAAAGGGGAACTTACTTTTTATTGTCAACAACTGGGAGCGGTTGAAAAAATATCTCTTATTACTGGGGCTTAGCATGTTTCCTTGGTTTGCCATTGGCATACTGATTACTTCAAGCGAACAATTTGCAAAACTTCTATTTCCAAACAATACAACCAATTATGATCCTGCGATAGCAGTTGTACTCTGTTATATAGGGTATGCAGTTGGGGATATTGTGGTAGCAATCTTGAGTCAACAAGTACAAAGTAGGCGAAAAGCTATTGCCTTATTCATTGGACTACAACTAATCATGACCATTTTATACTTCAGTAATTTCAACAATAGTAATACACACATGTATTTATGTTGTTTATTAATAGGCATTGGTGGGGGATACTGGTCTATGTTTTTAGTTATTGCATCAGAATTATTCGGCACCAATCTTCGTGCTACTGTTGCAACCACCATTCCTAATTTTGCGCGGGGCTCATTTCTATTAACCAACTTCTTATTTCAAGTTGTAGGCATTAAGTGGCTTCATTTGAGCATGTTACAGAGTGCTTTGTATTTAGCCATAGCTATTAGTATTTTGAATTTTATATGTATAGCCCTTATACCTGAAAGTTTTTCAAAAGACTTAGATTACGTCGAACAATAAATTCGTCATAGAACCTATTCATGAGACAATATCCCCGCCACGAGCTCGGGTAGTTGTTTGATCATATCTTGATGATTAGTTTGTAGCTCTATGACCTTTATATTTTCGATAGGGACATATTGGTCTATATTATTGTAAGGCAAGAATACTCTATAATTAAATAATTCAGAAATATCCTGTTTATGAGGAAGCATAGCTTTAAATAAAACACAACGGGTGTATTGTAGCTTTCTACCTAATGGTATTTCATTTAACTTTTCTTCTACGGGTCTATTAGCGACAAGTTTTTGTTTATAGGCTTCATCTAATTTTTCCGCACTCTTTAATAGCAATAATGCGTGTCGTTGCTCTTGAAAATCCTTATGCCTTGACAGAATATCTATCACCATCGCATCACGAATAATTGTATCCAAAGCATAAACAAGTATATTCCTAACCCCTCTTTGCTCGAGCTGATAAGCCATTTCTAAAGCTATTTGACTACCTAAAGACCAGCCGAGTAAAATAAGCGGAACGGTTTTATTGGCTGACTGTATTTCTTGCAAGTAATAATTTGCTAATTGGCTAAGATCATCTATTTTATCATCTTTAAGAATATTATAATTTTGAACGCCCCAACAAGTATAATGCTCTTGCAATTGATAAGCCAGATCATAATAAACTTCAGCCCCACCACCACCAGGATGTACCATATACATAACTTTGGTTGCATGCGAACTATTTAATCCTACGATCATTTCATGGGTATTATTATGAAAATGTAATCGATACGACAGTGCACGAACACAGGGATATTTAAAAATATCCAGCACACTAAGTTGAGCATTAAATTTCTTGTTCAACAAATTTATCAATTTAACAGACAAAATGCTATTGCCTCCTAATTTAAAGAAGGAACTGGTAGTACTGATTTCAGTAGGTTTAATAGATAAAAGTTTGGTAAATACGCTTAATACTTGAACTTCTAACTCATTGGTAGGTGCAACAATAGACTCCTCTGAAAAATGAATATCTGTATTCAACAATGCCTTTCTATCCAACTTACCATTCACGGTTAAAGGCAGTTTATCCAACTGCACGAAGGCGGTGGGCACCATGTATTCAGGTAATACCCTCGACAAATAATTTCTTAAATCTTCAATATCAATTTCTTCCTTCGCCACCACATAACCCACTAAATATTTATTATCATTCTTTTCATTAACTAACACCGTGGCTTGATTAATAGCCTCTTTATTTTTATACTCTAAAATTTTATTTTCTATTTCACCCAATTCAATTCTGTAGCCTCTAATCTTCACTTGAAAATCATTGCGACCGATATATTCAAGGTTCCCGTCCGGCAAC
>JASGCP010000155.1 GCA_030053995.1 Phycisphaerales bacterium | reverse complement strand
AAGAAAAATGACCTTATAAAATACCAAATTTAAAATCATCAAACTTCTAACATTTTACCCACCCTTTTCTTCATAGAGCCGATTTTTTTGTCTGAATCACGGATTACACGGATGACGCAGATTGCACGGATTGTTATGGTAGTTATCTGAATTAGGGTTTTTAGGATTGATCCATTAATCATCAGCCATGAACATGGGCATTTACTTTATGTCATCAGGTTTAATTCTTACAATTTGATTATTCCGCCAAACAACGAGTTCAGAGTTTTTACCTTTTTTAAAAGCCAAAAGTTTTTCATAAACCATGTCGAGTCCTTTCAAGATTTTTTCTTTTTCTTCAAAATCTGGATTAATTTTTGTCATAGTAATTTTTTAAAAGATTAAATTTCTGTTGGTTTACAATATGCAAAAAACCGTCTTTGTTTTTTTCAGCCAATAGTTCGGGTTTCGTTTCAGAGTTGTCAAAGATTAAAATGCTGTCAATTATTGGAAGGTAGATATCAAACAAATTTCTGATTCCTTTAATATACCTTCTTTCAATAACATGGGATTCAATATTATGCCCTCCTTCTAATACTCTTATTTTTACTCGTTCTTGTGCTAGTGCGATATTGAGTAACCCAAAAAACAACAAGGTGGAGGTATATCCTTTTTGTTGAGCTTGAATAATTTTATTTTTATAACTCCGTGTTGATAAGGTTGTTTCAAAAGCGAAGGTTTTGTTGGATGCAAGTAATTCATTGATTCTGTTAATCATGATTCGTGCCGCTTCAAATGATAGATTTTCAGGTTGAAAAGGCGAAATGCCCCTTGCAATTTCATCAGCATTAACAAACTCTTTGCAATTCAAAATATCGGGTAAAATGGTAAAGGATGCTGTAGTTTTTCCAGCTCCATTACAGCCACCAATGATGTATAATTTTTTTGTATGCACGGTAGCAAAATTACAAGTTATTTTTGGGCTCTATAAAAAAAAGGGGTAATTGGTTGTTTATAATATTTTGGCTAAAGCCTTGTTATTAAATTTATTTGTCCTCCAGATAAATCTGGCGGCAATTGATGGCAAAAAACAAATTTCAAAAAAGATCAATATCCATATATCAGGGGGGCTTAGCAATACGTGATTCAGAAAATTGAAAGTTAAAAATGGGTAATTGGTTGACCATTATCAACTATCCATTAATACACCCTCTTAGCACCTCAAAAAAATGATTTAGCCGGGTAATAGCTATACTTTTTATTTCCCCGACTTTTTTCTATTATCCATTTTGCAGAGCATTTGGCAATTAGCTTCTTCGGTTTTACCGCCGTCATGCCACGGTATAATATGATCAGCTTCCATATTTTCTAATTCAAATAGCTTTTTACAGGTGGGGCAAATACCTTTTTGCTTTTCATAAACTTTTCTTTTTGTCTTGTCGTCAAAAGCGCGCAGGTTTAAATATTTTTCATCTCGATGCAGTATATAATAATAGATACCCTTGTTATTGGTTACATCATCGTCTTCGATTAATGCTTTAATCTCGTTTTCAAGTTTTTTAGCATCAAAAAGATTGTCCTTATACGCATTATAAAGTTCGCCCCATTCTATCCCCTTCATTTCCTTTCTATAATTTGTAAAAGTACCTTGCACCCAAGTAATAACAGTTTGATAATACTGCCATAAAGCATTAGCATTAGGGTCGTGCTGGTGTTGTGCCATGTAGTCTTCGATATTATTCTTTGAAATCCATTGTATAGCTTTTTCTAAATATTCTTGCCTGTTTACTGCACCTACTAAATACTTCTCACCTATACTATAAGCGGGACAGCCAGTTTTACTAAAATATCTTTTTGCGTCTGATAGCCACGAGCCGTAATATACGGCATTGCGTAGTTCTTGTTCGGTAAGTTTTTCACCGGCAATATTAATTGTTTTAAACCATTCTAACTTTTCGCTATCGGTACCGCTACACACATAAACCATTAGCTCATAGTTTAATATTTGTGCTTGTTCGTCTTTCTGAAGATTATGATAATACTTAAAAGAATAAGAGTAATCACCTTTTACATACTGACAAATTGAAATTGTCCGCTGTTGCCCGTCTATAACTTCAAAATTGCCGTCTTCTCTTACGGCCCAATACATTTTACATTTAAAGGAAATCCTTTTGTTATGGTATGTATTACTGCATCGCGTTGTTTATCTTTATAAATAAATTCTCTTTGGTAAGGTGGTCTAATATCTAATTTGCCACCATAACCTATAACACCATTTTCTTGGTTATCTTGATAGCCCTCTGTTAATTCTTTAACGGTTATCTTTTTTAGTTCTATTTTCATTTTTTGTACTTTGAGAGTTTATTTTTTTTATCTGTATTATCTATATCTTTTATAAAATGTTTTTGCCTTCAGGTATAAATCTTATTTAAGGTTCATCTTTTTTATATCCTTCATAAAAATACGACTGGTCTATTCCTTTAAATATCATATCGCTATTATTTACATCGGCGGTAAGGTTGTTCCATAATAATGTTTTTAATTCTAATTCGTTGACGGGGCTTCTTTCCATGGCTTGCATGTAAAGATTTTTGTCGACAGCTTGCCAATTCACTACTTTGTTAATATATTTTTTAAAAATCATATCTAGCCATATACGCGTTGTTCTTCCATTGCCTTCCATAAAAGGATGAGCTATATTCATTTCAATGTATTTGGCTAATATATCTTCAAAAGTATTCTGTGGCATTTGTTCAATCTTAATTAAAATTTCTTTTAGATACAAAGCGTTGGCAAATCTAAAACCGCCTTTGGATATATTCTTTTTTCTAATTTGACCTGCAAAATCATATAAATTGTTGAATAAATATTGATGTATATCTTGTAATCCTTTTGTAGTACCTACTTCTATCTTATCTATATCACCTGTGGCAAATAAACGGTAAGCATTTTCTATGCTTTTTTTATCTATATGGTACATAATATTTTAGGCGTTGCTTTTTTTATCATAAACAAGAAAATATTTCTTTGGAATAATAGAACGCATGCATTCAATAGAAGGCATACCTTCTTTAAATCCTTTTTCTTTTAATACCCTATCAACTATGGGATAATCTGCTGAACCCTCAAATACATATACTTCTATAATATTATATTTCGATTGTAGGTAGCTAATAGTATCTTTAAAATATCCCTTCTTTCTAGAATTTTCATCTACTTCTATACTACTAATATAAACATGCTTGTTAGCTTTATTGATGTATTGATATGAAATGGTTACATGCTCTTTATATATTTCGCGTTCGTCTTTAGTATTATCATAATTCATATTTTATAGCTTTTTGTGTTTGATGATGATTCGTGCATAAATTTCTTTGTTATTCATTTTGAATCTATGACCATAATTAGGATTATTTTCAATATATCTATCTATACCCAATATTTCAAATTGTTCAGGATTATATTTATCCAAAAAAGTAATAGGTACGCCCATAGCTCCTTTGTAATCCGTTGGTATATCTTTGGTCTTATCTACATTAATTGCGTGATAATTGTCATACTTAGGATATTCTTTGGGTGTATATTTTTTATACAAAATAAGGTCTTCGTGTCGTTCTTTATAATCTAAATTGGTAAACCAAATTGCTTGTGCTCTTGCTTTAACCTTTCCATTTATTATTTTATACGCACTCCCTAATTTTTTAGTTTCAATTAAAACTTTTGAATTTTCCTGTGGCACATCAAATAACATATCTGTACTCATTGGTTCTACACCAACCCACATTTTATTTTCCTTAATTAATTTAAAACACTCTTTATAGGTAATTGCATTTTTATTACTAATAACCAAAAACTTCTTTCCATAGTCTATTAATTGAGTCATATACTCACGAAACAAACTAAACGGCGGGTTGGTAACAACAATATCAGCCTGTTTTAGTAGTTCAATACACTCCGCACTTCTAAAATCACCATCGCCTTTTAAATGCTTAATGCCAATCTGCTCGGGCGTGGGTACAGAACCATTATTTTTCTCACCTAGATACTCTAAATAAATGGCTTTCTCTGAGTCGTTTTTAGTAAACAAATCTCTGTACTGACTTTTGTAGCATGTGGTAATGAGTTTTTTTAGTCCTAAGGTTTTAAAGTTATAAGAAAAGTAATGAAAAAAATTACTTACTCGTGGATCATCGCAATTGCATAGCACGACCTTATTTTTAAAATGATCTTTATAGTGTTTTAGTTCTCTTTCTATGTCTGGTAGTTGGGTATAAAATTCATCTTTCTTGGCGGTCTTAGCTGCATGAAGATTCTTGTTTAAGCTCTTTGCCATTTTATAAAAAATGTTTTGCAAAGATAATTTAAAATAAGATAAACATGGGTGCAGTGAATCATTTTTTGAGGTGCTAAGAGGGTGTATTAATTGATAATGGGTAAAACCTTTAAATGTTTTTTCTTTTGTCTGAACCGTGATTTATATGATTAACTGATTGGCATGATTGTTTTTTTGTCTGAATCACGGATTACACGGATGACACAGATTGCACGGATTGTTATGGTAGTTGTCTGAATTGGGGTTTTTAGGCTCTATGACGAAATGAGTGGGTAAGTTAGTTACATTTTATATTTGATTACCGTTG
>JASGCP010000024.1 GCA_030053995.1 Phycisphaerales bacterium | reverse complement strand
TTTAAAGTCATCAAACTTCTAACATTTTACCCACCCTTTTCGTCATAGAGCCAATAAAATTAACCTTTCGTTTAACCATAAAAAAGTACATTTGCTTTTTAGCTTGTTGTAGTCTTATTTGAATACCATGAATGATAAAACTATAGGATATTGTTATACCGATTTTTGGCAGTCTTTGTTGCCTCTATATGAAAAACAAGAAGCACAAAATATTGCCGAATTAGTATTTGATGCGGTCTTATTGCTACCACTTTTAGAAAGAATTAAATATCGTTCAAGGTTAATAACTACTCGAGAATTACAACTCATAGAACCTATTAAAAAAGAATTATTGTTGAATAAACCTATTCAGTATATTTTAGGAAAAGCGTGGTTCTGCGGTATGCCCTTAACGGTAAATCCCAGTACCCTCATACCCCGACCTGAAACTGAAGAGCTCGTGCACTGGATATGCAATGATTTAGCTAATACTACTAATCATACCGATTTGTTAGATATTGGTACCGGTAGCGGATGTATTGCTTTGGCAATAAAAAAAACTATGCCGAATGTTAGGGTAACAGCGTTAGATATTTCTGAGGATGCTTTGAAAATAGCACAATCTAATAGTGAGCAATTAGGTTTAACAATCGATTTTATAAAAGCGAATATTTTAGAAATTGAATCGTTAGCACATATCCCATTCTTTCAATATATCGTAAGCAACCCACCGTATATTCCATATAAAGATGCTAAAACAATGGATACACGAGTTACACATTTCGAACCTTCTTTAGCACTATTTGTTGATGACCAATACCCATTAATGTTTTATGATAAAATATTGGACTTTGCAACAACACATTTAGCTGAAAGCGGGCGTATTTTTGCAGAGATCAATGAAGGGTTGCACGAAGAAGTGGAAGCACTTTTTAAAAATACAGGGTGCTATAAAACATCGCTAAAAAAAGATTTTCAAGGGAAATGGAGGCTAATAAAAGCTATTAAGATTTAACATTAGCTACTACTTTTGCCCCTGCTTTTTTAGCACAAGTCATCACTCTAAAAAAAGCCCCGGTTAGTGATAGGGTATCAGCATTAATAACTACTGAAGGGGTATCAACATAATTTCTTGATCGATTAACTTCGTCCTGTATAGTACTTTCTAAATTAGCAATCGGAATTTCTACCTGACCAATAAAATAATGGTCTTCTTTATCAATCGTAACAACAATTGTTTGTTTTGTTTTTGTATCGGCTTTTCCCTTAGGGTTATTAACTTTTACAACATTGGGATTTGCCAAGGTTGATACAATTAAAAAAAATAATAATAAAATAAACAAAATATCGTTGAGGGCACTCGTATGAACTTCGGGCGTACTCCTAAATCTACTTTTAAATTTCATAACTATTATTTAGTAGGCTCGTGTAAAATGTCAATAAAATCAGAACTGGCTACTTCCATTTTATTGGTAATTTTATTAACTTGTGTCGTCAGAACACTATGTCCTAAATAAGCTAAAACGCCAACGATTAGTCCACTCGCCGATGTGATCATCTTTACATAAATACCGCCGGCGATCGTTGTCAGTTCGAATCCACTATTGTTAACGGCATAAAACAGCTCAATCATACCTACAATAGTTCCTAAAAATCCAAACATGGGTGCAATAGCCGCAATTACAGAAAGCACTGTAAGATTTCTTTCCATTTGATAGACTTCAAGTTGTCCTGCACTCTCTAACGCTCGTTCTATAACATCAATAGGTTTACCAATTCGTTGAATCCCTTTGTCAACAATTCGTGCAATAGGTGTGTTGGTACTACGTGCTAAATTATGAGCCTGTGTAATGTTTCCCGATAATATATTTTCTCTTATGAGGTGCATAAAACTGTCTTCGGTTTGACTGTAATGTTTCAGTGCTAATAGTCTTTCAATGAATACATAAACTGCTGCTACAAATAAGAAATAAAGTGGGTACATAATCCACCCACCTTTTTGAAGCAAACTAAAAAGCGATATGTGATCGCTACTCGGGGCAGGACTAGCTACGGTTGTTGCTACTTGTTGTGTATGTAAGTCAAGTAAAGTAAAAAGAATATGTTGCATAAAAAACTATATTATATTTTCAACGATGGATGAATACTTAATTTTTTAAGTCATCGGACATTAAGTTATGCACCAATGACTTGTGCAAAGATATTTTTTGTTTGTGTTTTTAATTAAATATTTGATTATTTTTCTTTATTATCTTTTATTTTAAGCATACCCATAATCTGTTGCATACTTTTTTCCATTCCCTCAATGCTACCGTCTAAAAATATAACATTACCCTTACTAACTTCTGCAAAATTCTTAATAGCTTCTGTCCACATACTAAAAAGAATAACATTCGTATCTAAGTTTGATTGTTTCATTTGATCGGCTGCCTGGCTCATACCTTTAGCTACTTCTTGACGAAATAAGGCGACACCTTGACCGGTTAGTCTTGCTGCTTCTTTTTCAGCTTCAGCCGAAATTTTTATAGCATTCCCTTCAGCTTCAGCCGCTTTAGTCTTGGTAATAAGGAGTGCTTGACCCTCATTTTCAGCCGCTGCTTTTAAATTGTTACTGGCCACAACTTTACTCATACTATCCATGATTGCCTTATCGAAAGTAATATCATTAATTTGTAGGTCTTGCAGATGATAGCCCCATTCTGCTAAAGTATGGTCAATTTGATCTTTTACATATTCTACTATTTCTTTTCGTTGCCCCAATATCTCCGATTGTTTTTTAGTGGCAACGAACGCCCGTATCGAACCTTCAATCGTGCGCACTAATGCTTGCATTAAATCTCGATCGCTAATAAATTTAAAGGCTACTTTTTTGATCGTTTCTTCAGTATCATTTTGTACGGCATAGAGTAACATGGACTTAAAATATACATTTGCTTGGTCAATGGTAACAGCCTGAAATTCTAATTCTACTGATCGATTTTGAATACTGATTCGTTTATAAATAACTTCAAAAAGTGGTACTTTCCAATTTAATCCCGGCCGTAAAATACGCTGATACTTACCAAAGATGGTCGTTACGGCAATGGTAGCTTGATTCACCGAAACCAATGAACTTAAAACAATAAGAATAAGTAGTATTAGTGCAACAAATAAGACGGACATAAATATATTGATTTAAGTTTTTACGATAAAAAATTATCACGAAGATAGCTTTTGTTTTATGGAATTTTCAATATTTCTTTATTGATTAGAGCAATTATTTTTTGACTTTTTTTATATACCTTTGTGTTACCACTAATTCGAACTATCGCTTTGTGCATGCAAAGAGGAAAGTCCGGACAGCAAAGAGCGACTCACCAGTTAAGAGCTGGGGCTTAAGTAATTAAGTACAGACAGTGCCACAGAAAATAACTACCATTAATGCTTCTATGTTTTGATGGTACCGGTGAAAAAGTGAGGTAAAAGCTCACTAAAATATAGATGAATCTATATTTTGGGTAAACCTTGGGTGCTGTAATGCCAAATAGGATACCGTTTGAGAACAGCTCGTTCGAAGGTATTGGGTAGGCAGCAAAGATTTAAACAGTGATGTTTAAACAAGATAAATGATAGTTTAAAAACAGAATCCGGCTTATGAGGTTGGTGGGAAGACACGCCCCTAAAGGTGTGTCTGTTTTTATGAAATGCTACTATTTTTATTGCGTGCTTGATAATTAAAAGTTGTAGGGACTACTTTTTTACAAGTTTCTTATCAATCATTGTACCATCTTCTATTTTTATAATTCTACTAGGATGACTATTAATTACAAAAAAGTCATGTGTAGCCATAATAACCGATGTGCCAAAATCATTGGCTACTTGAAATAGAAGTTGCATAATCTCACCACTACTTTCCGGATCTAAATTTCCAGTCGGCTCATCTGCTAGTATTAATTTAGGTGAATTCAGTAATGCACGAGCAATGTCAACTCTTTGTTGTTCACCGCCACTAAGCTCAAATGTCATTGTACTTACTTTATGGGTTAAACTTACTTTTGTTAATACATCCATAATTTTAGCCTCAATTTCATGTTCATTATGCCAACCGGTAGCTCGTAAGACAAATCTAAGATTTTCATACACATTTCTATCGGTTAGTAATTGAAAATCTTGAAACACCATTCCTAAGTTTCTGCGCAAGTAGGGAATTTGTTTTTTAGTTAACTGTGCTAAATCAAAACCTGCAACTGATAAGGAACCTTCGTACAGCGGCAATTCACCATACATTAATTTTAATAAACTACTTTTACCAGTACCTGTTCTGCCAACTAAGTAAACAAATTCACCTCGATCAACAGTGAAATTGATGTCCTTTAATATCAGAACATTGTTCTGATAGACGGTAACATTTTGGGCAACAACGGTATAATCTTGCATCAATTTATGAATTATATTATTTTGTAATCACCAATCTAAAGTTTGAACGGTACTGCGGTGCGAAGTTAATAAATTAAGAAGAATTACAGAAGACTTTAGCTAAATCATTTTTTTGAGGTGCTAAGCGAAGTCGGATTTAAGTCTAAGAAAGAAACAAATGCCCCTCCTATTTCTATTTCATAACTATATTTTATTTTTTTTAATTTTTATCTTAACTTGTTTTTATGCTTAGATTAGAAAGAAGACGCTAAAATCTTATAGATAAAATATAGCATATAATAAAATAATATTCTCTCATCTTATTTATATAACTGAATCTTTTAGATATGAAACTTTTTTACACAACAATCATTTTCATATTTTTATTTAATTGTTGTAACATACTTATTGCCCAGGTACATGTTTTATCTGGAACGGTTACGGGTAAGGTGTCCGGACAGGCTATACAAGGTGCTGCGATTAGCTATGCCGGCAAAGCAGGTATTAAAAAAACAGTACTCACCAATGTCAAAGGTAATTTTATTATCACATTGCCTAGTATTGACTCATTGCCACTTAAAGTTAGCTATATTGGTTATTTTGCTAAAGTTATTTTTGTAAATAAGAATAAGGATAGTATCGATGTTAGTTTGGAGCCGAAAACAGAAGAATTAGACGAGGTTGTTGTTACGGCATTAGGGCTTGTTAAATCAAATCGTTCACTTACTTATTCTGCCACTGTTGTTAATACGCAAGACTTAGCTGAAGCCCGTAGTCCAAGTATTATTTCCGGATTAGAAGGTAAAGTTGCCGGTGTGAATATCAGTACTTCGGCGACTGGTCCAACAGGTGCTTCAAAAGTACTTATACGCGGTACAACATCTATTAATCCAACATCGACTAATCAACCTTTGTATGTAGTAGATGGTATTCCAATTGATAATACAAATTATTTCCCCAGCGGAACTTTTGGAGCTTATGATTTTGGTGATGGGATACAATTAGTTGATCCTGATGCTATTGAGTCTTTTACAATATTACGGGGCGGTGCAGCCGGTGCTCTTTATGGTTATAGAGCGGCTAATGGTGTTATTTTAATTACATCAAAGAAAGGTAATAAAAATAGGGCTTGGAGTTTGGCGGTTAATTCGAATGTTACTTTTCAAACCCCCAATATTATTCCTAAATGGCAGTATGTGTATGGGCACGGAGATGATGAAACTGTTTTTGGTGGTGCACCACCTTCTTCAGTAGCAGATATAGTACAACGTTTTCCTGGTAGCTGGGGTAGCAAAATGGATGGGCAACCGGTTATTCAGTATGACGGCGTTTACAGACCTTATTCGCCCCAAAAAAGAAATATCCAGGATTTTTATAATTTAGGTCAAACTTATACTAATACAATTTCGCTGTCCGGCGGTGGTGATAAGCATAGTTTTTATTTTAGTGCTACGGATACCCGAAACACCGGTCTCGTTCCTAATAACTCACTTGTTCGAGATAATTTTTCTTTAAATGGAAATTTTGCACCAATTAGTATCCTTGATGCTAATATCTTGGTAAAATATATTAGACAACGGGTTAAAAATAGACCAATAACAGGTGACTCCAGTGGAAACCCTAATTTTATGGTAAGTTATATACCCACAAGTTGGAATGTTAAACTTTTTCAAACTGCTGAATTTAATCCCGATGGTTCTGAAAGACAATTTAATGCTACCCCTTACTATACTAACCCTTATTGGGCTGCTAACCAATTTCAAGAAAATGATCAAACAGATAGATGGATAGCAGGTTTTACACCAACTGTACATTTTACAGATTATTTATATCTTCGTTTGCGTGGGTCGTTAGACTATTATACTACTTCTATCAGAACAATCTTGCCGGTAGGAACGGCTTATAAAAAAGGGGGGGGGACTGTTGGACCTTGGTATGATATTAAATTTAGAGAATTTAATGGTGAGGTATTATTGGGGTTTAGAAAAACCTTTAAAAATATAATTGGCGTTGACGCCATACTTGCTTCTAATACACAAATTGATAGAACAGATCAGCAACAAATTACCAATAGTGGCTTGGTCTCGCCAATTCCTTTTTATGATGTTTCAAATTTTGCAAACCCAGTAACAATAATTAACACGATTAATAAAAGGGTTAATTCTGTTTATACAGCGGTTGAATTGGATTATAAAAAAATCGTTTATTTGAGTTTTACTGGTAGAAATGATTGGTATTCAACCTTAGCACCTAAAAACAATTCACTGTTTTATCCTTCAGTTGGTACGAGTCTTGTTCTATCAGAAATAATAAAAATGCCACGATTGATTGATTTAGTTAGATTTAGAACTTCGTGGGGTAGGGTAGGGGGGGATAGAGATCCATACCAGTTGAGTTTATATTATAAGTTAGAACCACCTTATAATAACAATCCATCGGCTATTATCTTAAATGGCACCGTACCTAATGCGGCTTTATTACCTTATTTGGTATCAACCTATGAAGCCGGATTTCAAACTGAATTCTTAAATCATCGTTTAAAATTAGACTTGACCTATTACGATAAACTAACTACTAATGATATTGTTGCCACCCAAGTTTCCAATGCTTCTGGTTTTACTTCTGAATTGATTAATATAGGTAAAGTTAGAAATACGGGTGTTGAAATGCTTCTTACGGGCGTTCCTATTGTTACTAAAGATTTTTCGTGGACTATTACTTATAATTTTTCCTACAATAATAATAAAGTGATTGAGCTAGCTTCTATCGATGGACAATCTAATAACATTATAGGGCAAACGAGTCGTGGGAATGATGCGGTATTAGAACAAGTTGTTGGCTTACCGGCTGGACAAGTATTTGCAACTGATTTTTTAAGGGATGCTCAAGGAAATCTTATTCTCAACAATGGTGTGCCGCAAGTTTCGAATGAATTTGTTCGTGTAGGTACGGCTGTGTCACCATATACAATGGGTGTTACTAATGAGTTTTCTTATCGCAACTTTAGTCTTAGTTTTTTAATTGATGCTAAATTTGGTGGTGTCGTATATTCTACGACGAATGATTATGGTGCAGCTTTTGGTAAAACGGAATATACTTTGGCTTATAGAGAGGACGGGGTAGTATTACCAGGATATAACCAAAATCCTGATGGCTCCTTGACACCTAATACAACAAAGATTGATGCACAAACTTATTTTCAGAATATAGCATTAAATATTGGTAAGCCATTTGTTTACAAGTCCGATTTTATTAAGTTTCGACAAATTATTTTTAGTTACTCGATTCCACAAAAACTGTTTATTAAAACCCCTTTTAAAGGAATCGTGTTATCAGCAGTTGGACGTAATATAGCAATCCTAAAAAAATGGGCTCCTAATATCGATCCTGAAGCGATGAGTAACTTATCCGGTCAGGGTATTGAATATCAAGGAGTTCCTTATTCTTTGTCGATGGGCTTTAATGTTAATATTAAATTCTAAGTAAAAATATATTTATGCCTAATAAAAAATATGTTTGCCTTATACTGTTTTGTTTGCTACTAACAGGCCGTTTTGTTCAATGTACTAAAGGATTTCAAGAATTAAATACGAATCCTAATGCTGTAGCATCAGTTACCCCTAACCTCTTATTAACAACAACTTTATATAGTATTGTTGACGAGAATATCGATAATTCGAATGGATTGCAGCTTGGGTGGCAGGTTAATACGGGGTATAATTTTGCCACTTTAGAATTATTTATTCAACATTTTATGAGTCCTGGTGGTATTTTTAATTTTGGTAAGTTTTACAGTATTTATAATTCAACTTATGATGAATCGTTTTGGGACCAAACTTATCTCAATTCTTTTAAAACTGCTACGCAACTAATTTCATTGAGTGCCACAAATCCAAATTATGCTAATTATGGAGCCGTGGGGACTATTTTGCAGGCTTATATTATTCAGCGACTTACTGATTTATATGGGGATATCCCTTTTAGTCAAGCAGGACAAGGATTTTTAAATGGTATTGTTTATCCCAAGTACGATCGGCAACGAGATATTTATATGACTATTCTAAATAATTTGCAAACGGCCGCTACTAGTTTGAATGCAAGTATGCCATTACTGGGTGACATTTCAAGCAATAATGGCGTGGTAACACAATGGAAACAAACCGCCTATAGCTTAATGTTGCGTGTAGCGATGCGTATGATTAGAGTAGATCCTACTAATGCAATTAGATGGGCTAGTATTGCAGAAGATAGTTTAGGAGGAGCATCAGCTAATCTTGGGAATGGATTTTATATTACTGGTACTTCGCAATATTTTAATGCCAATTATGCCGTTCTTGCATCACCAGCTGGGGCTTATTTATTTAGTTATAGCAGTCCTTATCTTAAATTATCTGATGTATATATTGGGTTGCTGAAGAGCTTTAAAGATCCACGAATATTTATTTGGCCTACCTTAAGAGATGCATCCGGTAACGAATCTATTTATGACTCTGCCGATCAAAAGGGCTTGAGTGTTTCAGATGCCACAGCCTATAGTGTTGACCAATTAGCAACATTTTCACAAGTACGATTTGCTTTGTTGACGCCTACAAGTCCTACCTTTTGTATTTCACCAGCTCAAACTTTTTTTTTATTGGCTGAATTAGAAGAACGGAAGACAGGAACTGGTACCGGTAGAAACTTTTTTAAAAGTGGTTTAACAGCGGCTATTAACCAAGCTAATTCTTTTGGCGTTTCAATTAATACTTATTTGCCACCTGGTTCTAATGTACAAGCCTATGTGGATAGTATTGGAAATATGGTTTATAACAGCCAGGGCAACTTAGACTCAAATGTTAAATTAATTAATCAGGAGTATTGGTTAAATACCTTGTTTGATGGTATTGAGGCATTTTCAAATTGGCGAAGAACAAGAAATTCTACAAGCTCAAATAATGGCTATCCTGCTTTATATGTCTCAACAGTATCCGGATCAGCCCAATTAACTGGTGGTACAATCCCTAGTCGATTAAAATACCCTATTAGCGAAAGAACGGTGAATACGCAAAATTATAATGTGGCAGTAGGTAATCTTGTAGGCGGGGATAACCTCACATCTCGTGTTTGGTGGGATGTTATGAATTAAGATGCTATGACTACATGAGGTCGTAATTTTTTTGTGATATGCGTACGAAAATGATAGAGCCGTTATTGAATAACGGTCGTGCTTATCCCTTTTAAAAAAATCAAAAACAATGTACTAACTTTGTGCAAATGATTGTAGTTATTTTGGTAAACAATTTTCTAAACCTTGAAATATGGATCTAAAAAAGTTATATGATAAGTCTTTAGACGGACAATTTCTAACATTAGAAGAAGGATTAACATTATACCATCAAGCACCTTTAACGGAGTTGGCTTTTATCGCAAATGAACGCAGAAAAATTCAAGTGCCTCATGGTAAGGTAACATGGATTATCGATAGAAATGTGAATACTACGAATGTCTGTGTTGCTAACTGCAAATTTTGTAATTTTTATAGAATTCCTGGTGATCCAGAATCTTATATTACAGACATGGATACTTATAGAAGGAAAATTAAAGAAACGATAGAATGGGGAGGCGATCAATTGTTATTACAAGGAGGACATCATCCTAAATTAGGATTAGAATTTTATGTTAACATATTTAGAAGTATTAAGGCTGAATTTCCAAATATTAAGATTCACACTTTAGGACCTCCTGAAATTGATCATATTGCCAAACTTGGTGGATTTACCTACAGCGAAGTACTAACAGAACTTCGTAAGGCTGGTATGGACTCATTACCAGGTGCCGGTGCCGAAATATTAGTTGATAGAGTAAGACGATTAATTAGCAATGGTAAGTGTAGTTCACAGGAATGGTTGGATGTGATGCGTGAAGCACATAGACAAAAAATTACTACAAGTGCAACTATGATGTTTGGTCATGTAGAAACTATTGAAGAACGCTTTATGCATCTCATTGCTCTTAGGGATGTGCAAGCTCAAAAACCTGATGATGCGAAAGGTTTTTTAGCATTTATACCTTGGACATTCCAATCGGTTGATACGCTTCTTGAAAAAATAAGGGGCATTCAAGGATTAACAACACCACAAGAGTACATAAGAATGATCGCACTATCGCGTATTATGTTACCCAATATTAAAAATATTCAAGCATCTTGGCTTACGGTGGGTAAAGAAGTGGCACAAGAATGTTTGCATGCAGGGGCTAATGATTTTGGTAGCATTATGTTGGAGGAAAATGTTGTTAGTGCAGCCGGTGCACCTCATCGATTTACCTATAAAAGTATCCAAGCAGCTATCTCTGAAGCCGGATTTGAACCACAGTTGCGTAATCAACAGTATGAATGGCGTGCATTACCAGAAAACATTAAAGAGCAAGTAATTGATTATTAAGTAGCTTTCATTAAAAATGTAGTCTGAATATAGAGCCTATTTCAACTTAAAAGAGTAATGTCTTTGGTGTCAAATATAAAAAAGTAAGGGATACAAAAAGCTATTCTTAATTTCCAATATATTGCTTTACGCCTATTGGTGTTATTTGATTGATTTTAATTGAAGTTAAGTTACTTAATGAGGTGTTCGCTACCCAACTGTTACCATCATCTTTACTAACTAATACCAAGGGTGTCTGAACCCCACTTTGCATGTTATATCCAACAGCAAATACATAATTGCTTGTAGCATAAATGTCGTTAAAAACAGCATTTGGATTTGAATAAGTTGATATCCATGAACTGCCTGAATTATTTGTTTTAATAATTGTTCCTGCCCCTGCGGCATATCCTACTTGATCATTTATGAAATAAACAGCATTCAAAGTGCTATCTGTAAGCGATTGACTTTGGGGTGCCCAATCAAGTCCCCCATCAGTTGTTTTATATACATATCCAGAATCACCAACGGCCCAACCTACCACATCATTAGCAAAAGAAAATCCCCGAATTTGTATATTATTTGTGGTTAATTCAGTGCTAAAAGTTGCCCCGCCATCATTAGAAAGCTCAATAAATCCTGTACTAGGACCCGTAAGGGATAGTTGGATTCTACCTTTTAAAATATTGCCCGATCTTAGCGTATAGAGTGCAGAAGGAATAGAGAAACCTGTCTTTTGATTAATGGCAGTCCATGTATTACCCGTATCGGCTGTTGTTAATCTAAGTTCAAAAACGAATAAGAACAAGGCACTAATAACACCTCGGTTAATGTCAGTAGGATTAAAAGACATTAAAAATGGGTATATTGGAGTGGACAAATTTGTAGTTGTTCGCCATGATATACCGCCATCTCTGGTTCTGTACACATAACCTGAATTAGGTTGTGTGCCATTGGGGGATATAACCTGTGTGAGCATCATACCATTCATGTTATCGAAAAACTGAACACTCACTGCGGATTCGGTATCTTTATGTATTAATTTTGTATTAAGGCTATAGGTATTCCAAGTAGTACCTTGATCGTTTGAAATGAAATAATAATCATTGTCTGTAATAGCAAGTAAATCAGGACTAATGCCACTCAAGGAAGCATTAGTTGATTTTTGACACGAACAAATGTAAATGGTCAAAAATAATAATAAAAAACGAGTGTAGTTGGACCGCATTGCTAAGAAATTATATGAAAAAATTATAAATTATCAAGTAAAATTTATCTTGTTTACTCAATATAGAATATCGTTTTTTATGACTTATAAAAAACGATAGGTACCCGGTACGGGAGTCGAACCCGTCTTTCCTCCGTGAAAGGGAGATGTCCTAGCCGATAGACGAACCGGGCAAAATATAACGACAAAATATTACTTCCTGTAATATTTTTGAATAGAACTTTGCAAATATAAAACCAAATATCGATTTTACGAAATAAATATTTGATGTATGTTATCAATTTTTGTTAAAACAAAATTAGGATAACGGTACTGTTCTAAAAACTTTGCGGTTTGGGTGTAAAACATACAAAAACAGTTCATCAAATTACCCCACCTGTTTTTAAACAAATTCCAAATAAGTTGATTGTCTATTTAATATTTTTGTGTCATCTATACCGAGCCATTTTTTTAATACTGTTGCATATACATCTTTGAAATCAATTTGATATATTAAATCACCATTGTCTAATGTTCCGAGATCAGATACAGAATTAATTAACCCATTTTGTTTAAGACCACCACCAATAAAAAACATCGTATTGGCAGTGCCGTGATCAGTACCTTTACTCGCATTTTCTGCAACGCGTCTTCCAAATTCACTAAAGGTCATAATGAGAACATCTTTAAAACGATTATTCGCCTGCAAATCGCTAACAAAGGGGGCTAAAGCTTCATTCAATTGCTTAAACAATTGCTTTTGCCGTTCTTGTTGATTCACATGTGTATCAAAGCTACCGAGACTAACATAATAAACATGGGTATCGATGGGGCTATTAATTAAGCTCGCTATATTTTTTAAAGCATTTCCGATTCCAGACTTAGGATAATGAGTAGCCGTTGGCTTTATTTTACTTTCCTTCAAAATATACGGTGCACTATTGATTGCGGCTACGAAAGTTTTACATAAATAGTTTATTGCTTCAGGCTCATGATTATTGGGGTTATATATCTTTGCTAAATCCTTAAACAATGGTTTATTGGTTGTACTATTGAATAGTTCGGGACTTAAAAATGCTAATCCTTTTTGTTTATGCCCCTTCATCGCTAAACTTAACTGATCATCTATTTCTATTGCTTGAATAGGTAAAGGACAATTATTATTACAAGTGGTATCAAGATATCTACCTAACCAACCTGTATTAAGATATTGATTACTATCTGATGCGGTTTGCCAAATATCCATGCTTCTAAAATGACTTCTATCAGGGTTTGGGTAACCGACATTATTGAGAATACCCAAATAACCTTGATGATATAGATCAGCTAAAAATGGTAAATCTGGGTGCAGTGCTACCTGATCTGTTAAATAAATTGCGTTATCTGCCGGAATGTGAATGAGCGGACGCAACCGAAAATAAATATCATTTTTTATTGGTATAACTGTATTTAAACCATCATTACCACCACTCATTTGGATAACGACTAATACTCGTCCGTTATTGTTAACATTATTAATATTCTCTTGTGGATTGGCAAATGCGTGTAAAAAGTTAGGTACTAATAAAGACCCAGCTGCTAAGGAACTAATTTTTAAAAATTGCTTTCGTTTAATAATCATACAGGTTATTTATACTAATACATTTTTAAGATAATTGATAGATGGGGGTAGTTGTTAAAGCAATGATTGCCGATTGAAAGGTGGTTAAGGAATTATCTTTTTTAAGCGTGCTTTTAACAATTTCATCAGGAACGATTTCTTGAATATTAGTTGACGAAGGCATTCGCCATATTAACTGTTCAAGGTACTTGAAATCTGTTTTATCTTTGAACATTTTAAAATCATTAATAATACGATCCCAATCGATACTTGATTCAAATAGAAATTTTTTACCGCCCGGTAGTTGTTGCACTCGCTCATGTCCCATATCAATATCATCATTATATTTTGTCAGTAAAGAAAGTTCCTCTTTTTGTAAAAAAAACTCGGGCATACGCATGCGTAAAAGTAAAGAACTGCTGTCTATCCAAGACTGTCCCCCTGGCCATCCTGCTACATTGGGTGGATAAAACAATAGTTGTCCCATTGCTTGTTGAAGGGGTATTTGTACTTCAGGATTTTTAAGGTTTATATTCAAAAGTCGTCTAAATCCTACAATTAATTCGACAGGTGATTTAATAAGAACCCCATGATTGTTAGCGTCATAAAACCATGTACTTGTAAATATGGATTCCACTAAAGATGATAGGGCATAACCGCTATTATAAAAATCATTTGATATCTGTTCTATATGATCAGCATTAACAGTAGTATTAACAAAATACCGATAAATTTTTTCTGTAATATGTATAGCAGTTTGTTTTTGTTTTAAAATAATATCAATAATATCATCACCATTAAAATTACCGGTTTGTTCTTTAAAAACCTTAATAGTATCATCATGTTGTTTAAGATTGAGCTGGAATTGCCCTTTGTCGTTATACGACCAACCCGTAAATGCTCGTGCTGCTTCTTTGATATCTTGTTCACTGTAATGACCGTATCCTAAAGTAAAAAGCTCCAACACTTCGCGGGCAAAATTTTCATTAGGGTGTTGTTTCTTATTTTGTTTATTATTGAGAAAATCTAACATGGCGGGTTCTTTACTAACCGCACGCAGTAGATCGCCAAAATTTCCTAATGCATTTTTCCGGATAGTATTGAGCAATGATAAAGCGTAGCTGGCATTTAAAGTACGACATGCAAAATGTCCATGCCAAAAAAGTGTCATTTTTTCTAACAATTGTGCAGGTGAGAAAACCATTTTTTCCATCCACAGCGTAGTTAATAATTTTGTTTGCTCTTTGGAATAATGTACAAAGTCTCGTTTTATTAACTTAGATGGATCGATAGTTGTTTGGGTGGTATCTGTACTGCTTGTTTTTTTTATGTCAATAGCCGTAGAACTGCTATCTATTTTCAATTGTTCTTTTTGAAAAAAACTTGGTTTATCTAATATGTCCAGTGCTAATTCTTTTTCTGAAACTAATGATTCATGTAAATTATTAGCAAAATATTGATCGGGCTTTCTGTCTATTAACTCCGATAGATAAGCGGGACAAACACCGAATGTTGCCCGACTAAGAAGATGCACATTTTTTTGAAAATTCGACATCATATTATTAAAAATTCAATCTTTGCAACGAAAGTATGCCTATGCTTTAAGTAAGCCCAATGCGAAGGTAAACATTAATAATAATATCTACTTTACATTTTCATAAGCAGGTAAATAACCGCGTTGATTCCTTTTTCTATGAGGATGAGTCATATCTAAATAATGATAGATACCGAGGTAAGGTCCATATCGAGCAGATTGAAAATTACCATGATAGGCTTGAAATCCAAAGAAAAAAGTGAATGAATTTTTGCGGGTATTAAAGTTATAATTAGCGAGTAAAGTTGCCTGGTTGTAGTAAAAATCAAGTCGATTATTCCCCCCAGTGCTGACAAGTGCATTAACTGACGCTTCGCCGATTGGTTTTTCAAAAGATATATAATTGGCTAAGGATAAAGTCCATTTATCGTTAAAGGTGTAATAAGCCTCTATGGCAGGGGTTAAAAAAAAGTACATATTATTGGGAGTACGGTTTAGTTTTGACCCATAATTCATTGAAAAGGTAGGGTATAAATCAAATATCATTTTAAATTTGCTTGAAATTGGTACTTCTCTATTAAATCCGAGCCAAAATTGATGGTTTGGTTCAAGAAATATAGTATTACCACCATAATTTCTTATGTTTGCTTCTTGGTATGCCAGTAACCAAAGCCAATGTCCCGTTTTATATTGTGCTTCTGCACTATAAGACAACCAGTATGGAATAGGACTATATTGGTACACATAGTAGTCGGTCTCTAAATGTAAAAACCATTTATTATTAAACTGTAAATAAAGATTGTATTCAGTATAAAATTCAAAATTTTTCGTGATTGTATTATTTAATTTACCCGGTATCCTAATAGCATTTCCTTTTAAAAAAATAAAGATCAATAGAATACCCAATATGGCTTTACGCATCTATTTATAAACTAATTGATGTGAGGTATATCTTTCCAATCTTTTAAAAAAAATGTAGCATTGCATAGAATAAATATAGTTTTTTTTTTGAAAAAAATTATGCAATATCGTGGCTAAATGACTTTTTTTAGGTGTTCATGTTTTTAGGCGTAAGTTTAGATACTATTATGAGATTCTCAAAAAATATTGTGCTTGCCACTTGCAAAATTGAAGTTAATAGTTATAAAAAAACTACCTTTGTTTTAGTCCTTAGTAATTTTAAAATTTTGTGTGTATGCAACAGCCTGAAATTGTTAATCGTGTCGCTAATAGCGAGCTCATTACTATCGACTTAGCTCGTTTTTATAGCGATATAGAAGTGGTGCCTTGGGACATAAAAGCGTTTTTATTTATGGAATTGGTATTAAGAGAGAAAGACTACCGTTTAGCTGTGCAACAACAAAATTGGCATGCTTTTCAGGATAAGTATGTTGCTATGTTTTGTTCAACTGATGCCATTGTACCGACATGGGCTTATATGCTTGCCTTAACCTATCTACAAGGGGTTGCTTCAAGAGTTATTTGGGGCACGGTAGCCACTGCTACTGAACAGTTAGTATTAGAGAAAATACAAGCAATGAATACAGAAGAATATAAAGATAAAAGAATTGTTGTGAAAGGCTGTGGTGAATTGGCAATACCGACATCCCTATTTATTGGACTTACTGAAAAACTATTACCGGTGTGCAAAAGTTTATCATACGGGGAGCCTTGTAGTACAGTACCTATTTTTAAAAGAAAATCATAGTCATATAAAGGTAGCTCCTATTTGCCTTTACCAAGTTCAACATAGATTAAGATTAAAAAATGTACATTACCGGTAAAATAACCATTTTTATTAAGCAAATACAAGTTATATAAATTTTGTTGTTCCATGAAAGTAATCAAGTTAAAGGTTAGTGGTATGAGTTGCACAAATTGTGCTTTGTCAATTCAAAAGCAATTAGAGAAAAATAAAGATATAAGCGACATATCTGTAAATTTTATCAGTAGCGAAGTAAATTTTACGGCTGATCAATATGATTCAGTCTTGCAACAGAAAATTACGAAAACGATCAATAATTTAGGTTATAAGGTCAAATTAACGGATGAGCACCAGCATGCTCATCATGATCATGCACACGATCACGGACATACCCATCATGACGGGCATCATCATGCAAGTGATATTCATGGGTTATTGCCCTTTCAGAACCATTTACAAAGATTTCTGGTATGTGTTATCCTAACCATACCTTTTATTCTTGCCCATACTTTTTCCTATAACTTTTTTAATGATCGATGGCAATTTATTTTAGCGATTCCTGTTTATATTATTGGTATGGATTTTTTTGGTCGTAGTGCATGGTTAAGTATTAAATCTGGTATTGCCAATATGAATCTACTTATTGTTATTGGTGTGAACGCTACTTTTATTTTTAGTGTTTATGAATTCTTTTTATCGTCTATAGGCTTGCAGACAAACAATATGCACAATGAATTTTTTGGTACTGCCAGTATGACAATTACTTTGTTGTTTTTAGGAAACTATTTAGAGGAACGCACCTTAGAAATTACACAAAAAGAAATTAAAAAAATTATTAATACGCAAACTATTATGGCCAATGCAATAGCTTATGGTAGTAATGGTGAAGAACAAATATTTACAATTAATAGTCATGAATTGCAAGTAGGGGATTTGGTACTTATTAAAAGTGGGGAATGGGTGCCTGCCGACTGTAAAATTTTATGGGGTAGTAGTGCGGTCAACGAGTCTATTTTGACAGGAGAGAGTACACCTGTTGATAAGAAAGAAGGTGAAGTACTAATTGGCAATAGCCTTGTAATATCTGGTACGGTAAGAGCCCAAGTAACGGCGATAGGTGAAACAAGCGTTATTGGTAATATTGTTAATTTAGTAAAAAAAGCTCAAACCGAGAAGCCCCCTTTACAAAAATTAGCCGATAGAATTAGTGCTGTTTTTGTCCCAGCGGTCATTAGTATATCGATAATTGCTTTTATAATCAATTATCTTATCTTATCTAATTTTTCTGAAAGTTTGTTGCGTTCAATAACAATATTAATTATTGCTTGTCCTTGTGCAATGGGATTGGCAACACCAGCAGCTATTTCGGTGGGATTGGCACGAGCAACTTCAAAAGGAATTCTCTTTAAAAATCCTAAGAGTTTAGAATCTTTTAAAAAGATAACAACTGTTTTATTTGATAAAACGGGTACGCTAACAACTGGTGCCTTTACAATAGAGGGTTATCAAGTATTACAAGGAACTGAAGATGCATTTAAGAGCATTGTAGCTAGTTTAGAATTATATTCTCAGCATCCGCTGGCAACTGCACTTGTACAAGCCTGGCATCAATCATCGGCATTGGTACCCCATTGGCAAAAAGTAGCGGAAATAAGAGGGTTAGGAATCGAGGCCATTGATGACGATAACAATCGCTATCTCTTAGGATCTTACTTAGTAGCAAAGAATATTACAACGGATAGTCAACATAATATTTATTTAATAAAGAATAATGAATTAGTTGGAACTATTGATTTAAAAGATGAATTAAGACCAGAAGCAAAAGCAGTTATTCAGCAGTTAAAAAAGCAACATATTAAAACTATTTTAATTAGTGGTGATCAGAAAGATAAATGTCTTTGGGTACAGCAACAATTGGATATTGATGAAGTATATAGTGAACAAAAACCAGATGAAAAATTAGCGGTAATAGCTAAACTCAATAGTCAAACGCCCGTAGCGATGGTCGGGGATGGTATCAATGATGCACCGGCACTTTCTAAAGCTACTATTGGCATTGCATTGAGTAACGCATCACAAATTGCACTGCAATCAGCCTCCGTAGTATTAATGAGTAAAGGACTAACCAATCTTCCTTTAGCGTTGAGCATTGGTAAATATACTTATCAAACGATTATTCAAAATTTAATTTGGGCATTTTTGTATAATGTAATCGCAATTCCTATTGCCGCCGTTGGCTTATTAGGTAAATTTGGTCCAACTTATGGTGCTTTAATTATGGCACTCAGTGACGTTGTATTGGTTATTAATAGTATCTGGCTAAAATTTAAAAAAATAACCCCTTTGATAGAAGAGTAAGGGGTCTTTTTTTACTTCTTAGATTCAAGAAATGAATCATTTTTTCGGGTAGTAAAAATTATTTTTTTATATAAGAAAAGGTAAAAAATACCGCAAGTTTGATCACAAAGGATTACCAATTTATATTAAATTGTCTCCTAATAAATATAATCAAGTAAATATCCCCGACACACTAATTTGGAATATTTACTTGATTTATAATATTAATCTAAAGTATCCAATTAGACTATTGTGCTACTCATTGTTAACAAACACAAATATTATCATTACAATAACAACCTGCATGGATATTGCAGTTAGAAAGCTTACATTGTTTTTCAGTAATTCTACCACCTACAAGCTTACTTTCAGTTCTTGTTAATTTAGCACCTAAGATCATTGATTTTTTTTTCATTTTTTTCATTTTTTAATTGTTATATAATATTAGACTTATTTTATTTTGCAAAGTTAAAAAAAAAAATAGAATTTTGTAAAAAAACTTATCGAAGAGAAATATTTTTTCGGGAGTATAAAAACGATTGTGTAAATAGGATTTAAGACTTGGTAAATGAAAGAGTAATTTTGGGGGTGTGAAGGGAGGGGTAGCCCGACCGAATTATCTTCAAAAAGTCTCTAAAAAAATATCTTTTTCTCTATTTATTAAATTTATACGATCATGAATACAAGAAACAGCAACTTGCAAATACCAAAAGACTTTTTCAAGGATTGTCGAGAATTGGCTGATTTTGAAAGGTTATTTTCTCAATTATTTAAACATAGTACATTTTTTATTACCCCTAAAACCTCTTATTACCTCAAAAAATGATTTGGCCCGTCAATAGGACATATTTTTCATAGTCCACTTATTTGTATCTTTCTACCTTGGTAATGGGACTAAAAGAAAATAATTTCTTTGTTCCTACTTTTTTACAAATAAAACGCTTTCTTTTTTTTTCAATTATTTGATAGGCCACCCCATTATATGTTATAAACTGATCACCCATATTTAATTGCTCTATTGTACTGCTATTAGGATTATTCGCCACATCGTATTTCTGTACTACTCTTAATAAGTTTGTTTCGGCATGTGCCGTTGCCGCAGGTTTTTTTAATGATGATTGCAAAGCCGTTTGAATATCATGGGGGAAGATATCCATAAATTTAACTAATAACTCTTTATAAGTAGATTGCCATTCTTTCCCGTGTGTTAAATGGGTTAAAGGATGGTGAATATAAGTTAGTAAATGTGCTAATTCATGCAAAAAAGTTAATAAGAACTCATAATGATTCAAATTGCCATTAATTGTAATTCTAAATTCAAGTGTCTGAGGATTATATCTAAAATTACCAAGTATCGAATGTCGCTCTTTTGTAATAACTAAATGAATACGATAATACTGAATGTAGGCTATTATGCGATCAACGGACTCAGCTGGTAAAAAAGAATTTAACGAAGATAATGGGTGTTGCTGTTTATACATATACACACAATTCAATTTTAAAATGCAACATTTTACAAAGATACTGTATCATTTTGTTTATAACCTAATTATTTTTATGTTGCCATGTAACAAACCTTAAAAGTGCTTACAAAAACTTACTAATTTACAGAATGGCTTGGCATTACTAATTCTCGTGCAAGCATATTTTGAAGAGATTTTTTTTAAGCAAGCTAAAAAGGATTTATTACTGAAAAATAAACATAGGTATTACCTTAATTTTTTGGCTCTATGATGAAAAGGGGGGGTAAAATGTTAGGAGTTTGATGACTTTAAAAATGATAATTTGGTATTTTATAAGGTCATTTTTATTTCTTTTGTCTTGATACAAAAGAAATAAACAAAGGAAAAATCAAGCCTGCAGTAGAGACGCGGCATGCTACGTATCTACCTTAAATATCGTTATCGAAAATGAATGCATCGGATATATAGAAAGCGAGTGGTAGCGATTAGGTATTACTTGCTTCCACCT
>JASGCP010000023.1 GCA_030053995.1 Phycisphaerales bacterium | reverse complement strand
TTCTTTTGTATCAAGACAAAAGAAAGAAAAATGACCTTATAAAATATCAAATTATAATTTTTAAAGTCATCAAACTTCTAACATTTTACCCGCCCTTTTCGTCATAGAGCCAAAAAAAGAATTAGTAAAGGATTGAAGTTGATTTAAAGAAATCATATAAATTTGCAAAAAAATATATCAATATGGGTAGAATTTTTGAAGTCCGCAAAGCAACTATGTTTGCTCGTTGGGATAGAATGGCAAAACAATTTACAAGAATCGGTAAAGAAATAGCTATTGCAGTGAAAGCGGGTGGTGGGGATCCAACCGTTAATCCGTCTTTGCGTAGATGTATGCAGAATGCCAAAAGCGTGAATATGCCTAAAGATCGGGTTGAGGCGGCTATTAAACGGGCATTGGGCAAAGAAATGGAAAATTATGACGAAGTGTTGTATGAAGGATATGCTCCTCATGGTGTTGCATTGTTGGTAGAAACCGCTACCGACAATCATGTCCGAACGGTGGCAAATGTTAAGTCTTATTTTAATAAAGGGGGGGGTACCCTGGGCAACTCCGGTAGTGTTAGCTTTCAATTTAAAAAAATGGGTGTATTTAAGCTCAAGCCCGAAGGTATTAATATAGAAGATATAGAATTAGAATTGATAGACTTTGGTTTGGAAGAAGTAGGGGAAAGTGTAGATGAAAATAATAATCCAATCATTGTACTTCGTTGTGCTTTTTTGGATTTTGGTAAATTACAGAAAGCCCTCGAGGATAAAAAAATTACGCCGATCAGTGCAGAATTAGAGTGGATACCTACTACCACCGTTCCTGTTGATGATATCCAAGCTGAAACGGTTAGTAAATTAATTGAACGATTAGAACAGGATGATGATGTTAGTAAGGTTTTTCATAATATGGCTTAATCTTTTTAAATACCATCATTTTTTAATATCAAGTCGTTCAGATTTATTTGCCTAAAGGATATGTAAAAATATAAAAAGTCATTTTTAAAATGTAACTTCGCGTTTAATCTTTTAACTGTTTAAATAATTTTCTATGAAAATGAAAAATTTTATAACCGTTGTGTTAGTTAGTATTATCGTTACTTTGGCTACCATTGTTGTTTATCAGCATTATGTTTTTTCCCCGGTAGCGATCTTGAATGCAGAACAAAGATTACCTACTAATTATGCTAGTTTTTCTGAAAATGTAACTGATCATAGTAGTGTTAATGCTTGTTGTGATTTTAGTGATGCGGCAACCGCAGCTACACCGGCCGTTGTTCATATTAAAACAAAAACAAAAGCTAAACAGGTTACACAGAATAATAATAAACAGCAAAGAAAAATGCCACAAGGACAAAGTCCTTTTGGTGATTTTTTTGGCTTTGGTTTTGGGGATGATCTTTTTGATCATTTTTTTAATAATGGTCCGCAAATTATCCCTGAGCAAAGGGCAAGTGGTAGTGGTGTTTTAATAACCAGTGACGGTTATATTGTTACGAATAACCATGTTGTTGACGGGGCTGATGAAATTACGGTAACCCTCACAAACAAAAAAACTTATAAAGCTAAGGTAGTAGGGGCAGATGCTAAAACTGATTTAGCGGTTCTGAAAATAGAAGGTGATACTTTTCCATATATTATTTATGGTAATAGTGATAACACAAAACTCGGTCAATGGGTGTTAGCTATTGGATATCCTTTGAATTTGGATGTTACAGTAACCGCAGGTATTATTAGTGCTAAATCTCGTAGTATCGGTATTAATCCTAATGAAGGAGCCGTGGAGTCATTTTTACAAACTGACGCCGCAGTAAATCCAGGAAATAGTGGTGGTGCCTTGGTTAATACGCATGGCGAACTTATTGGTATTAATACAGCGATAGCATCTCCTACCGGTTCTTATGCAGGCTATTCCTATGCTATTCCCGTTAATATTGTGAAGAAAATTGTTAATGACATTTTGAAATTTGGTGCTGTGCAAAGAGCATACTTAGGTGTTCAGTATCCACGAGAAGATTTATCGGATGATCAAAAAAAGCAACTGAATATAAAAGGTGATGTTGATGGGGTTTATGTTATGGAGGTTCCAGATGGCGGAGCTGCTAAAGCGGCCGGCATTAAAAAAGGGGATATAATCATTAAAGTTGATGACACGAAAGTTACATCAGGTGCTGATTTGCAAGGTGCCATTGCTGGATATAAGCCCGGTGATAAAATTACCCTAACCATTATCCGCGAAGGCAAACAACTATCAATACCAGTTACGCTAAAAAATAAAGTCGGTACAGTAGACGTGGTTAAAAAATCCGCCGACCTACTAGAAAGATTGGGCGGTACTTTGGCTACGGTAGATGATAAAACAGCGAAACAAAATAATATTGATGGAGGCGTAGTTGTTAAAAAAATTGGTACAGGATTGTTACAAAAAACAAGAATGCAAGAAGGGTTTATTATCACTTCTATCAATGATGTAGATGTTAAAAATATTGATGACTTAAAGAAAATTCTCCAAACAATATCGGGTAATATTAGAATACAAGGTATTTATCCAGGATACGATGGCGTATATGGCTATCCATTGAATTTGAGTGATGATGAGTAAATGAATTTTTAAAGTAGTAATCTCAAAACTCATTTTACAATATTGAATGGTTAATCCTTCAATATTGTAAAGTGAGTTTTTTGTTTTGGTATAACATAGCATTCATTTTGGTCATCATATATTGGGATACAATAACTTTTTAAATGTTTGATAATCATTTTTTTGCAATTTGTTGGTATCTGATGTTTATTAAATTATTACCTTCGTATAAATAAAATTATGTGCTACAATAGAGCAGTTGAAGATTTTAAAAACAAAGTGACCAACAAAGAATTAATTGGTGAAAAGTAAACGTATGAAGAAAGAAATTTTAACTGATTTATGGGTTTATGAATTATTGAAAGAAGCGAACACTGAATTATCACCACAAGGAAGCGAGATAAAAGATATTGATGATGCTTTAAAATCTGCATCAAAATCTGGAACTGGAAAGGTCGGTTTTCCTGAATATATAGGTGTAGTTAACGATTTTGTTTTAGTTGTTGAAAATAAAGCAGACATTTCGTTTCATATAAAACGAACCGCTAATGAGGTCATTTGCAATGAAACAGCTAGTGTGAAAAATTATGCTGTAAACGGCGCTTTGTTTTACGGAAAACATTTAGCAGAAAATACAAACTATAAAAAATTCATTGTTTTTGGAGTTTCGGGAAACCAAAAAAGACATAAAATAACACCTGTTTTTATTGACGAAAGAGGAAGTTACAAAGAATTAGAAGATGTAGAAACCTTTACACTTTTTAACAAAAAAAATATTGACGAGTATTATACAAAAATTGTGTTAAAGGAACAAACACATGAAGATAAAACAACAGAAGAAATTCTAAAAGATGCACAAAAACTTCATAATGACTTGAGAAACTACGGCAGTATTCAAGACAAAGATAAACCATTGATCATTTCTGGTATTCTCTTGGCTCTTCGTGAAATGGAACATAAAGGATTTAGTATTGATGCATTAATAGGTGACCAAACTAATACTGACGGCGAAAAAATATATGAAGCAATAGAAAAAAACTTGAAAAGATCAGATGTATCACCACAAGTTAAAAAAGATAAAATATTAAGCCAGTTTTTAGTTATAAAAAACACGACGGTAATCAATGAAATAAATGGATTTTTAAATAAAACACCTTTACGACACTTTACAGAGTTTTTATATGAAAACATATATAAAAACATCAAATATATTAATTCAGCCGAAGATTATATAGGTAGATTTTATGGTGAATTTATGTCGTATTCTGGTGGTGACGGACAATCGTTAGGCATTATCTTAACACCGAAACATATAACAGAATTGTTTTGTGATTTAGTAAACTTAAAATCAACTGATTCTGTTTTGGATCCTTGTTGCGGAACAGCAGGATTTCTAATAGCGGCTATGCATGGTATGTTACAAAAAACCAATAATCCAGAAGTGCAAAAAAATATACGAAAAAACCAATTGCACGGCTTAGAATTACAACCTTATATGTTTACCATCGCAACCACCAATATGATTTTACGAGGCGATGGAAAAAGTAATCTTGAACAAGAAGATTTTTTAAAATATAATCCCTCAAAATTACAAGAAAAAGGGTGTACCGTTGGAATGATGAACCCTCCTTATTCTATGGGTAGTAAAGATAATTCAAGTTTTTATGAAATTAATTTTACTGAACATCTACTAAATTCTATTGTTAAAGGTGGTCAAGTCGCTATTATCGTTCCGCAATCATCTATGACAGGAAAAACAAAAATCGAACAAGCTATAAAAGATAACATTTTAAAATACCACACCTTAAATGGTGTTATTACACTTAATAAAAACTCTTTTTACGGTGTTGGCACCAATCCTTGTATTGCAGTTTTTACAGCCGGAGAGCCTCATTACAAAAATAAAATTGTAAAGTTTATTAACTTTGAAAATGATGGCTTTGAAGTACAAAAACATTGTGGTCTTATTGAAACACTCGAAGCAAAAGACAAAAAACAACATTTATTAGATGTTTGGTTTGACCGAATAGAAAGTGAAACTAAATTTTGTGTTAAAACTACCATCGAATCTGATGACGAATGGCTACATTCGTTTTATTATTTTAATGATGAAATTCCAAAAGATGAAGACTTTGAAAAAAGTATAACCGATTATCTTACTTTTGAATTTAATATGATTATGCAAGGCAAACAATCTTTATTCAATGATAAAAAATAATATACAATTAACTGATAGAGCATGGAAACAATTTAAAATAGAAGCTATTTTTAATATTGACAATTGCAAATGCTCAAAAGTGTCTGCTCTTGAAAAGGGCATCATTCCTTATGTTGGTGCAACAAATAATAATAATGGCGTGATCAATTTTGTAAAAGCTGAAAAAAAATTAATTACTAAAGGTAATTGTATAGCTTTTATTTGCGATGGTGAGGGCTCTGTCGGATACTCTGTATATAAGTTCGAAGATTTCATCGGATCAACAACAATAAAAGTAGGCAGAAATGATAAATTAAATAAATATAATGGAATATTTATTACTACGGTGGCAGACACCATAAGAAATAAATACAATTTTGGTTTTAAAAGAAATGAGAAACATTTAAAAAACGAGATTTTAACGCTTCCATCAAATAAAAAAGGTGACCCAGATTTTGATTTTATGGAATTGTTTATTAAACAAAAGGAAGAAAATAAACTCAAAGAGTATGAAAAGTATATAACAGAAAGAATTGAAGAAATTAAATTTTTTAAAGAAGTCCCTTTACTTGATGAAAAAGAATGGAAATCTTTTAGTTTAGATTATTTTTTCAATGTTTATACAGGTGGTGATTTAATTATTCAAAAAGTTAAAGACGGTAATTTTCCTGTTATAAGTCATAGTAAAGAAAATAATGGTATAGCAGTATATTCAAAGCTAATAAGTGGAAGAAGGTTATTTAATTCTTCTTCAACAATTAGTTTAGCTGATAGAGGCAACTTCTGGACTACTACTCAACCTTTAGACTTTTATATAGGTACAAGAGTTAAAGCATTAGAATTTAGAGTTAATCCTAATAAATTTATTTTAAAATTCTTTTGTGTAATGATTAATAAACAGAATATTAAATTCTCATACGGCAATAATGCAACATCAAAAACAGACAAAATAAATATATTGTTACCAATAGGCAAGAATGGGGATCCTGACTATGATTATATGGAGAACTACATTAAAAAAATAGAATACGAAAAACTTACAAATTACCGAAATCTTAAAATAAACTTTTAAGCAACTAATTATGAGAAATTTATAAAAGAAGCACCACCAAATATATAATCACCTTAATTTTATGTTTTATTCGGTACGCTTTTTAAAAACTTATGATCTTTAATTTTCTTTAGTTATGACTTCCAAGGATCACTTTGAGATTATTCATGTTGCAGCCGAATGTTATCCGGTAGCTAAAGTCGGTGGATTAGCTGATGTGGTAGGGTCATTGCCTAAATTTCAAAAAGAGGCGGGGCATACGGTGAAAGTAATTATGCCGGCTTATAGAACCCCTTTTTTCTACGAAAATAAATTTCATATAGCCTTTACCGGTAAAGCTCATATAGGTGATCGTCCCTTTGATTATGTGATATTAAAAGAAGAGTCCGGATGTTTGGGTTTCGATTTGTACTTAATAGATATAGAAGACTTACTGGCTCGATCAAAAGTTTATGGTTATGCTGATGATTCAGAAAGATTTATAGCCTTTCAGATTGCCGTGAGTAGCTGGCTGCATAGTTGGAATCATCAATCCTTTGTTGTACATTGCCATGATCATCATACCGCCTTGCTTCCATTTTTTTTTAAACATGCACTAGGACTAAAAACTAAATTATATAGTATTCCTACTGTTTTAACGATACATAACGCCCAGTATCAAGGTATTATTGATTGGGGTAATAGCCGATGGCTACCTGAGTGGGACATGAATGTGTCTGGATTGTTAGATTGGAATAGTGCTATTAATTCGTTGGCTTGTGGTATTAAATGTGCATGGGCAGTTACTACCGTGAGCCCTTCCTATTTAGATGAGTTAATGCACTATAGTAACGGATTAGAAACATTATTAACACAGGAAAAACATAAATGTCTTGGTATTATTAATGGGATTGATGAAAAATATTGGAATCCAACTACGGATGTTTTTTTATCCCATCATTATGATGGCAACAATTTCTTGGAAGGTAAAAAAGCTAATAAAGATGAAATATGTGAACGATATAAGATTGAAAACACTTCACGACCCTTGTTTGTATTTATTGGGAGATTAGTACGCGAAAAAGCAGTTGATATTATACCGCCCGCTATTGAACATTTTTTTAGGCATCATCAAAAGAAACTGAATTTTATTATACAAGGTACCGGTGAGTCCTCGATTAAAAATCTCATCGATGACATTGCTATAAAGTACCCTAATCATGTTGCTTTTATTGCACGGTATGATGAAAAATTGGCACATCAACTTTATGCAGCAGGCGACTTCCTATTAATGCCTAGTCGGATAGAACCCTGTGGTTTGAATCAATTATATGCTATGAAATATGGCACAATACCCATTGTGCACAATACAGGGGGACTTAAAGATACAGTTACGGATATGCGCTATGATGTAGGGTGGGGCATATCAATTAATAATTCTACTGTAGAAGAGCTTATATTAGCCATTGGGCGGGCTTTGGCTATTTATAGTAATCCCAGTAATTTGTACGACCTCCAAAAAAAATGTATGGGGTTGAATTATAGTTGGGAAAATAGTGTTGAAAAATATATAGCCCTGTATCGATCTCTTATCAATATCTAGTAAGTTTGCTTTCTAACTAATTAACAACATTCATCGGTTGACCCCGCTTATATAAAAAACCACTGATATCTAAATTTAAAGACACAGGGAAAGCCGTTGTATATGGCTGTTTGAATACATTGACTAATATTGATACTAATATCGAGCTTTTTTTATTGATATTATGAGAACCAAAGCCAAGTCCTACCCATAACGAAGGATTTATATCAAGTTTATCGGGGTAAGAAATAAAGTTATACCCCGGTTCTACATGTACATACATAACCCCCTGTTTTGAAAAAAATAAGCGAAACGGTACGGTGGCACCATACACTAACGCTGAGCGAAAATTAATGGTATCTACGGTATTCGTTGCACTATTCGCATTGGTATAATATAAATTTGGACTATACAAAAATGATCCTTTTACGGCAATATCAAAATAGCGTCTTGAGTAACCAACTTGTAAGGATACACCCGGAGCATAACGAACAATATAACGGGGATCACTATTAGATGGTGTACGATATGCAGCATAAGATAAATCATTGATCCATGAAAACCCCAATAGGGCGGACTCCAATAACACGGTATGATTATTATTTGCAGTATTGTCTGTTTGAGGCGTATTATTACTACCATTGCCCCAGTCCGACGGTTTTTGCATCGAAGGTGGAGGCTGTCTTAACAAACCATGTCGAATAGGATTTCTATAAATAGGTTGCTGTTGATTAAATGGTGGTGCCTGGTTAGAGTAGTTATTACTATTTTGTTGCGACGATATGCCTTTTGTCTTATTTAATTCATTCGTAGCTATTAAATAATTTTGTTTTGCTTCGGCATTACTGGGGTCTAATCGTATTGCTAAACCTAAGTCTTTTATTGCTTTGCGGTATTTTTTTAAATAAAGATAAACTTCACCACGCCGACTGTATGCTTCGGCATTATTAGGACTTAAATTAATAGCTGTTGTAAAATCTTCAAGTGCTAATTGATAGGATTGTAAACTAACAAATATTTTACCTCTGAGGATGTGGGCATCGGCACTTTTAGAATGATGCTTCATAAATAAATTAATAGTATTAAGTGCATCATTGTATTTTTGGCTCTTCCATAGCAAATCAGCGTCTGTTATGAGTTCGTTAGGTGCGTTATTTCTTGATTTTGATATTTTAGGTATTTTGGTTTTTATCTTCTGATCTTTAGCCGATAAAGCAAATGCTAGGTTGAGTTCGGCCTCTTTATATTGGGGATTATTTTTGAGTGCTTTTTTAAAGTCATTTATAGCCGATGAGTATTGTCCTAATGTTATTTCAATTTGCCCCTTCAAATTATAAGCAGGTGCGTTATTTTTATTAAGTTTAATACCCTTGTTAATAGTATTAAGGGCACCATAATAATCATTTTGAGCAAGAAGCCACTGTGCACTGATAATACATTCCGCAACTGTTTTTGGTGCCGGTGGTGTCAGTGTTCGCGATAGCCAATTCATGTTATTGGATGCCGTTGTTGCTACTGTATCTGATTGATTATCTACTAAGTGCGGTAAGGGGTTAGTTCTATCAGTACGGGCAATTGCCTGAGCAACAAAACTTATTGTTATTCCAACTGTAAAGCATAGTACGCATGTTATAGTGTATTTTTGGATCATCGTTCAATAATTAAAGGGTAAAGAGAATATTGAATGCGATTGTCCTGTAATTGTACTTGTTGTATCCATTTCTTAAAATTAGTGTAATCTAGGTCTTCTATGTAAGAAATTTCATCATCGTTATTAGTTTTTTTATTGCCGTCTAAAATTGGGGTAGGTATATAAGCCGTACTGTGTAATATATATAGTTCATCAAGGGTTATATCGCTGTAATCATTATTTTTTATAACAAGTGGCGTACATAAAAAATCAGGAAACGAAGCAGGGATATATCCTATTTTTAAATCTCCGGGGGCAAATAAAATATATTTTTTATTGGGCAGAAAATACACAGTGTCGTAGTTTAAATAGGCTCTTGCATTAACATAAGGGAATATCTCGGTTACCTCATTTTTAGAACGATAAAATATTCTAACAAACACCCGTGCATTCGATTCTAAAAGGAGATAGAAATTACTGCCATCTTTAAAAGTGTTAACTATAGCCTGTGCATCGGGGGCATTTAAAAACTGAACACGAATCTGGGAACTATTATTAGTGATAGGTTTGGCTAAACCTGATATAAAACAGTGTACACAAATTTCGTTATGGTCATTAAATCTTTTAATGCAACTATCATAAGGAATACCAATAAGCTCGCCTTTTGTTTCTTCCATAGCATGTTGGTAAAAACTGCTCGACAATTTCTTATTTACTTCCTGATCAATTGACTCAATAAAGGAACTAATATGAGAGCCAAAAGCTTTTTGTAAGGCATTGTCAGTAGCCATATTTTTAGCAGCATTAATAATATAATCAATCGAATAGTTATTACTACCGCAGTAATCACCTTCGCCATCTATGGCAATGATACTTGAGTCAACTATTGTAGCCATTTTGATAGATTGTTTTTCATTTTTAGTATTGGGCTGCTGCATACTAAAATTAATAAACCCTAAGAGTAAAAGTAAATGGTACCACATTATTGATTGAGATAAATATTGTTAATAGGTTTTGTTTCGTCACCCTGAAAAATTGTTGGTATTTGTGCGTTTCCATGTTCTTCGATAGCTGTTTTGTTTACCCCCGTTTGAATATCTTGAAAGAGCATTCGTAAATTCCCCTGCCCTTTGCTCTTTTGTAAGGATTCTAATAACCAATAGGTAAATAAACCATGATGTTTATTGTCATAAGGCCATGCTCGTTGATACCCGTTGGTTGCTGCAAGAACCGTTAGCGTGGCTCCTGGCTTTTTAGTTTCCACCGATCTAAACCCAATACTGCGGGTTCCTAAACTAGAAAAATCTTTACCACCTCTATTGTTACCGGTAAAACAAGCATCCAAAAATACAACTCCTTCTTTTACGCTACTAAATTGCTGATAGAGATAATCTAAGGAAATAGCTGTTTTTTCAATATTTGAAATCTTAGAGTCTGAAGCTAATAAATATTGCTCGTTGTTTTCACTTACGGGAAACCCATGTCCAGAAAAATAAAATATTAATTGTGATGCGGTATCTAAACTGAGCCGTTGTTTCAGACTACTGATATCCGTTACCATGTCCGTATAACTTGCATCTAAAGACATAACGATATGGTTGTTAGGAATACCAAGCGTTAATTCACAGTATTTTTTAAAAGTTTTGGCATCATTAATAGCATAAGGTACTTCAGGAATATCATCCCCCTTGTATTGTTCATTGCCAATAATTAAAACAAACGATTTTGATGAGTAATTGGTAGGATTTCTGGGTATGTCTGTATCTATTTTATCATCACCCAAAGTAATTGCCTGATAGTTGATGTTACGTTTGTAGTCTAAAGTATTTTCTTCATCAGCGATATGAAAGTCTAAATTTTTAAAATTATACTGAATGTCCGTAAATGAATAATTAGTTGGGAGTTTACTATTAAATGCAAAAATTTCTTTTCCCTCTTGAAATGATAATTTCGTGATGATGATTTGTTTATTTTTAAATCCAATATCACCGTCAAATACGGTTATGCTTTTTTTATTCTGCCAATTTTTTTTAAACGCAATAGCATATTGAGCGGGTACTTTAAGAATGATATCACCCCATATTGTTCGTACAATGAAGGATTGGTTATCGGCATCATATTTACTTAATTCAAATTTTGAATGATAAAATTTCCATAATTGTGTTTGTTTCCAAATAGTAAAAACACTATCTTCCAAGTGTCGAACAAGCCTCGTTCGGGTGATGTCATTAACGCGGTCATGGTAGTGAAAGAATGATTCAAACTCTCCTTTTTCTTGCCACGCATTAATGATTGGTGTTACAATTGATTGAATATATTCATTACACTCTTTTGCAGTATTGGTTGAATCAACTTGTGCTCCTTGAGCATACACGGTAAGATTAAAAAACAAACAAATGAAAGATATATATTTGGGGGCACACATAACCGTAGTATGTATTTTTATAGCAATATAATAAATTTAGTATAGTAATTGATATAATTATGAACGCCTAATTTATAAAAGAATACCTTTCAGTAAGAAGTAAGCGATCGTAAAGTATATAATAATTCCGGTAACATCAACTAAGGTTGCCACAAAAGGTGCAGACGACACTGCTGGATCGGCTCCGAGTTTTTTGAGTATTAACGGTAACATCGATCCGGCTAATGTACCCCATAATACAACGCCAACGACAGCTAAAGCTACGGTTACTGATAACATAAACCAATGTGTGCCGTATAATGACGGTATTAAAAAATGCCAAACACCTATGCGCACAAATCCAATAGAAGCTAACACGCTACCTAATAAAATCCCCGATATAATTTCTCGTCTTAATACACGCCACCAATCTGATAAGGCTAGTTCGCCTACCGATAAAGCTTGAATAATTAAAGTGCTCGCTTGCGAACCACTGTTTCCACCACTTGACATAATTAAGGGAACAAATAATGCTAGAACCGTTGCTTTTTCTATTTCATGCTGAAAATATCCCATAGCCGAAGCAGTTAACATTTCCCCGAGAAATAAAAACACTAACCAGCTAATTCTTTTTTTAAATAGGTTTAATAAAGGCATTGCTAAATAAGGTTCATTAAAAGCTTCTATACCACCTATTTTTTGTAAATCTTCGTTGAATTCTTCTTTTGCTACCCATAACATATCGTCCATGGTAACAATCCCCAGTAGTTTTTTTTTATCATCGGTAACCGGTAAGGCGGCTCGATTATTCATCTTAAATATTTCGTATGCGTGTTCTTGGTCATCATGAACATTTAAAAATACCACACGACCATCTAACAAACATTCGTTTACTGTTTTTTGGGGGTCTGCCAAAATTAAATCACGAATACTGAAGTCGTCAATTAAAGTCCCTGCAGTATCAACGACATAAATAACATCAATTGTTTCACTTTTTTTACCCTCTACCCTTATTTTTTGAAGCACATCACCCACTTTATCAAGGGGCGATACAAAAATATAATCAGGCGTCATTAAACGCCCAACGCTATGTTCAGGGTAACCTAACAACGATAAAGTGATTTTTCGTTCGTGCGGGTTTAGTAATTTTATTAAATCTCTAATAACGCCTTGCGGTAAATCTTTTAAGAAGTTTGTTCGGTCATCGGCCGGTAAATCATTTAGTAGGGCGGCTACTTTATCATTCGGTAAATTTTGTATAATTTCCTTTTGCTGGGTTATATCTAAAATCTTGAAAACTTTAGATGCCCTATTCGTTGGCAACAAATTAATAATTTCAGTGCCGTAGTTAGCATGATCATCAATCAGTCTTGCTACATCGCTAATATTAAGGTTTATTAGAAAATGAATAATCACTAACTTGTCAGCAGATTGATCTATAAAACTTAAAAACTTTGTTTCAATATCATGATAATCAAGAGACATAATTCAAATTTCACGGGTTAAGTAAATTAGTATTTTTTCTATACTCGAAAAAATCAATAAAAGTTATCACGATTTCGTCTATTTCTAAATATAACGAGTAACAAGCCAACCAAGGCCCCACCCAGATGGGCTGCATGGGCAATATTATCACCTGCACTACTTCCTTCCATAGCCATCCAAAATTCAAAAATAGCATAAGCCAAAATTAACCACTTTGCTTTAACAGGAATAAAAAAGTATAAGTAAATATAGGTATTGGGAAATAAATATGCAAAAGCTACTAAACAACCAAAAATAGCACCCGACGCACCAATAGTAACACCATTTTTTAATTGCCAAACTGTTCCGTAGTCTAAATTACCATTTACCGCCGCTTGTGCTTCGTAGTACAAAACGATTAAATTACATATTCCAGCACCTAAACCGCAGAGCAAATAAAATTCTAAGAAACTACGAGCACCCCAAAACTTTTCAAGAATAGATCCAAACATCCATAATACAAACATATTACTGAGTATATGCATGAAATTGGCATGCAAAAACATATAGGTAACTAATTGCCATGGTCTAAATAAGGGGCTTTGAATCGTGTGTAAAGCAAAGGTATCTTCAATGAAACTACTATCGCCAAATGTCCGCTGTGCTAAAAAAATTAAACCGTTAATAATGAGTAAGTTCTTAACAATTAAGGGTAGTATCTGAAAACTACTCGGACGATATTCTGTCATAAAAAAGTGTAAGGTTGAAAGTCGTAAAAATTACTGTACAAGGTACATTTTATTGTTCTGTTTTTTCAATTCTTTTATTAAATGAATTACAATCGAATACCCCTAATCAACATATCAGTTTATAGATTTTGGTTTAATTGAATTGTTAATCTTCGTAATAATTTCTTGTGCTACTAATAAATTACGGTATCCATCTTCCGCAGGCACTAATGTTGGTTTATTATTAATGATCGCATTTATAAAACTTTCTAATTCTGCCAAAATAGGATTTGATTCTTTCGCCTCCACTTGTGATACCTGCATAATCTTTTTACCTTTGGGCGTATCCCATTCCAAACTAACAGCATTGGTATTAATGGGGGCGTCTAATTGTACGATTTCAGTCTTTTGCTCTAAAAAATCAATGCCGATATAAGTGTTTTTCTGAAACAAGCGCATTTTACGCATTTTTTTTATGCTGATGCGACTAGCGGTTAGATTGGCCACACAGCCATTTTCAAATTCTATTCTAACATTAGCAATATCTGGTGTGTCTGTTAAAACCGCAACACCACTCGCATAGATATTACTAATTGTACTTGGTACAACATGTAAAATTAAATCGATATCATGTATCATTAAATCAAGTACGACACTTACTTCGGTGCCCCTTTGGCTAAATTGCGATAATCTATGAACTTCAATAAATAATGGGTTGAGTTCATACTGTAGAGCATTCGTAAAGGTTTTATCAAAACGAACGAGGTGCCCAACTTGGAATTTAACACCTTTTTTCTTAACCAAGGCTACTATCTCCTGTGCTTGTTCAACAGTTTCAGTAATTGGTTTTTCTACAAAAACATGCTTTCCTGCTTGCAGGGCTAACACGGTAATTCTATAATGATCAATTGTGGGAACCACAATATCAACAATATCAGCGGCATTGATAAGGTCTTGCTCAGACATAAATCTTTTTAACCCATGCTTAGTAGCAACAATTTCAGCTACTTGATCGTTAGGGTCATAAAATCCTATAACCGTTGCACGAGGGATGGATAGCCAGTTGGTCAAATGAAATTTACCCAAATAGCCTACTCCGAAAATACCTACTTTATACATACTTGTATGAGATATATAGTAATCAGCTGATAAAATATAAAAGTCTCATGTCTTGCACATTTTATTAAACAAAACATTAACTTTTACTCTTCCCAGTCCATAATATTTTGTTGCATGATGTAAGTAAACCCAACCAAAAATAGAGCAAGGAATAATAAAATGGCTAAAAAACCATGCCACCCAAGGTCCCGAAAAATAGTAGCATAAGGATAGAAGAAAACGATCTCAACATCAAATAAAACAAATAATATAGCTACTAAAAAATATTTTACTGCCATCGGTGATCGAGCATCACCATGAGAAGTAATACCGCTTGCAAAATTATCTAACTTATCTTTTGTTTTTCGTTTTGGACCTAATAGTGCAGATAGTCCAATCATACCAAAAACAAACAAGATGACGAAAATAAATTGCAGTCCAATTGGAATAAAACTGCTACTCGTTTCACTTGGTACCGATACGATGGGCAGATTAGCTACTAAAGTTATTATGTAATAAAGCATGGCTATTTTTTTGACAAAAACAAAAACCTGAACGGGCACAATTTAACACGGTGCAATAAATTATAAGTAATCGAACAGTCGTATTTATTGTTTAGCTTTTACATCGAGTAATTCAATCTCAAATATTAAGGTAGCACCACCGGGTATAACCCCCGATCCTTTATCACCGTAAGCGAGCGAACTAGGAATAAACAAACGCCATTTACTACCTACGGGCATTAACTGTAATGCCTCCGACCAGCCTGGAATTAAATTGTTAAGACTAACTTCTAATGGTTGCTTTCTGGCGTAGCTCTCATCAAAAACTTTGCCGTTTAAAAGCATGCCTTTGTAATCAACTTTTATGGTGTCTTGTAATCGAGGTTTTATACCATTGCCTTCTTTAAGAACTTCATATTGCACACCGGAAGCTAGGGTAACGATATTTTTTTTACTCTTATTACTTAACAAAAATGCCTCCCCTTCAGCCTTTTCTTTTGTAAGTGCAAGCTGTTGTTGGTTCGTAATGTAATTAGTGATAATTTCTGCCATTTCCGATTTTGTCAACTTACCTTCGGCTTTGTTGCTCATCGCTTCTTTCATTGAAGAAAGAAATACGCCATCATTAAGGTTTGTTATTTTTACGGATGCTAAATTCGCACCGAAATTGAATCCTAACGCATAACTTAATGAGTCTAAAGATGTTTCTAGTTTTTCAGACTTGCTGCTGTCATTTTTTTTGTTTTTCTTTTGTGCAAAAAGACTAATACTCGTAAGTGTCAACATTAAGATTAAAGATATTTTTCTCATGGTTATAGGTAATTTGTAGCACAAAGGTATAATAAAAAAATTATCTCGTTTTTTTTTTGTAATTTTGCAAGTCTATTACGAAGAAAACTTGTCATGAAATTATTAAGAAAACTATAAAAAATATGTCTAACCCTATTGTTGAAAATTTAGGTTTGAAAGATATTAAAAAGATATTCATACTAGGGCTCCCATCTTCTTTAGAAAGGTATTTTACGCGTTTTCAATTTACAAAAAACATTTCCCCGCTGATTCAAACACAGAAAGTTGATTTTTCAATAATTTTTGTCATTAATCGGGCTCAACTGATGCAGTCTTTTCGAGAGATACTAACTTGTATGCACAATGAAACAATTTTTTGGGTAGGTATTCCTAAACAGTCTAGCAGAATTGTTAGTGACCTATATAGAGAAGGAAGTTGGGATTTCACAAAAGACTTGGGTTATTCTGAAGTTGGGGAACTGGAATTAGATCATGTGTGGATTGCTAAACGATTTGTGCAAACTAAATTGATTAAAGAGTTTTACGAACATCAAGAAAAAACGAAAATAGAAAAAAAAAAGAAACACGAAGAAGAAACCCTTTTACACAGCGGAAAAAAGAAAAAACCCTTAACGGTTCCCGATGAATTAGTTAAATTTTTTGCAAAAAAAAAGGAAGTAAAAGCCTTTTTTTATTCACTGAGCGTTGCTAGTCAAAACCAATACATTAAGTGGATAGAGGAAGCAAAAAAAGAGGAAACCCGCCTGAAGCGCATTGATGTTACTTTTGAAAAACTGATTATGGGCAAAAGAACCCCTACTGAAAAATAAAAAGTTGTTTGCTTAACTTTCTTGGTATGCTTTTTTATAAGAATCCTATATTTTTTACAAATTAACTTGAACGCATGTTTAAAACTTTAAATGATAAGTTAGATTTAGCCTTTAAGCACCTCAAAGGACAAACGCGTATAACGGATTTGAATATTTCTAATGTTATTAAAGATATCAGGAAAGCCCTAATTGACGCCGATGTTAATTTTAATATTGTAAAAGAATTTACCGATAAAGTTAAAACTGAAGCCATTGGTACAAAAGTTATTCAAGCCGTCCGCCCTGATCAATTAATGGTGAAAATTGTTCAAGATGAACTTGTTAATTTATTGGGGGGGAGTGTGCAACAATTTATTGTCGAAGAAAAATTTTCAATCATTTTGTTAGCAGGACTTCAAGGTACTGGTAAAACAACTTTCGCCGGAAAATTAGCCTATTACTTAAAAAATAATAAAAACAAAAAAACACTATTGGTCGCTTGTGACGTGTATCGCCCTGCTGCCGTTGAACAGCTATCAATACTTGCACAACAAATAGGAACAAATGTTTATTCAAATAAGGAGTCAAACAATCCCGTTCAGATTGCATTAGAAGGAATTGATTTTGCAAAGGCTAATCATTTTGATACCGTTATTATTGATACCGCCGGTCGTTTATCTATTGATACAGCTATGATGGATGAAATACTGCAAATTAAAAAAGCTACAAAACCAAATCATATTTTATATGTTTTAGATTCGATGATGGGACAAGATGCCTTATCAGTAGCCAAATCGTTTCATGATGTTACCAATTTTTCAGGTGTTGTTTTAACTAAAATTGATAGTGATGCACGCGGTGGTGTTGCCTTATCTGTAAAATATACTTTACAAACACCTATTTATTTTTCAAGTACGGGCGAGAAAGTTGATAACCTTGAAGTCTTTTATCCTGATCGAATTGCACAAAGAATTTTAGGAATGGGGGATATCGCTACATTCGTTGAAAAAGCACAGACACAATTTGATGATGCACAAGCGGAAAAATTAGAAAAAAAACTTAGAAAAAATCAATTTGATCTGCAAGACTTCCTTGAACAAACGCAAATGATTCAAAAAATGGGCAGTTTAAAAGATATGCTTAGTTATATCCCCGGTGTTAGCAAAGCCGTTAAAGATGTTGATATTAAAGATGACGCGTTTAAACCGATGCAGGCACTTATTCAATCAATGACCCCCGCTGAAAGAAAAAATCCTGACATTATAGACATGAGCCGAAAAAATAGAATTATTAAAGGTAGCGGTCGTAGCATGCAAGAAATTAATCAATTACTCAAACAATTTGAAGAAATGAAAAAGATGATTCAAAAAATGGGTAAAAATCCTATGGCCGGATTGTCCCGATTAGGCGGACAATTCAAACGATAGCATTCTTTCTAAACTGATCATAATAAATAGGTACAAAACATAATCATACAATTATAATTAGGGTTTATATGCGCCAATTTGACATTCCTAGTTTTTATAAAAGTGATTATATCAATGCTATAAAAAATAAAAGAAATGCTACCGATAAATTAAAAAAAGACTTTACCCCTACTTTCTTTGAAAAAGGCGGCGTACATTTTTATATTGCACGATTTTTTGGATTTTGCTACGGCGTAGAAAATGCCATTGAAATAGCCTGTAAAGTTGTTGATGAGTATAAAAATCAGAATAAAAAAATATACTTGTTGAGCGAAATTATTCATAACGACTTTGTGAATACCATGTTGTACGATCAAGGTATTCGATTTTTATATGATACGATTGGGAATAGTTTAATTCCTTTAGACACTTTAGATGATCATGCCGTGGTGATTATACCTGCTTTTGGTACTACCGTTGCTGTACAAAATAAAATAAAAGAACGAGGGGCTTTAATAAAACAATATGACGCTACTTGTCCTTTCGTTAAAAAAGTATGGAATAAAGGGGAACAATTATCAGCTAAAGGCTATACAACGATTGTTCATGGGAAATGGCACCACGAAGAAACAAAAGCAACCTTTTCGCAAATCAGCCAACATACGCCCGTTTTAGTAATAGAGAACTTAAAAGAAGCACAATTATTGGCATCTTACATAGTTACATCCAATACTAATACTGATTTCTATGATTATTTTAACAATCGATATAGTGCACATTTTGATATAAAAAAGGACCTCAATAAAATAGGAGTTGTTAATCAAACGACACAGTTAGCCAGTGAAACAAAAAAAATCATTGCCTACTTAAAAGATGTTATGCATAAAAAATTTCCGCATGACCCTGTCGCCGATCATTTTGCTGATACAAAAGATACACTTTGTTATGCTACTAATGACAATCAAAATGCTCTGATAGCCATGTTGGATACACCCGCCGACCTAGCAATTATCATCGGTGGATTTAAAAGTAGTAATACCAGCCATTTAGTAGAACTCTGCGAAGAAAAATTACAAACTTATTATATCGATGGAGCAGACTGTATTCAAGATAAAAGTCGTATTCAGCATTTCAGCATACATACCAAAGCTGTTCAAGAGTCTTGTAATTGGCTACCAGCACATAAGCATCCTACTATTTTACTTTCGAGCGGTGCTAGTACCCCCGATATATTAGTTGAAGAAGTTATCGATAAAATTGTGGCTTGCATTGATCAGTAATTGTATAGATAGCGTGTATATATGTACTAAAAAAATGTGCCTAGAATGCCCCAGTTTTCGCCACCCTAAACTTTACCATTTTCAGAAAAATGATTGGTTAAAAATGTAATTATTTTACTTCCATAAAATTTATATTTTAACGCAAGTAAAAAAATATTTTGATTTATCAAAAAAAAAAAACAGACATTCACATAGTTATTAACCGAAGTTTTGAAAATTGCACAAATATTTAATCACAAATATTCAATTTATGAAAAGAAAATTTTTAAGTTTAGGCTCAATTTTAAACAGACACGAATTAAGGTCTGAAGCATTGAAAGTAATACGGGGGGGGGGGAAATGTAGTGACTGTGTTGGTTTTGGTACTGTGCATACTTATTGTCATATACTAAACAGCGGATCGACAAAATGTTGTATTTACGCACCTGATAATGAGACCTTCAATAACACAAGTTATTATGGTTGTTATAGTAACGGTATCGGATGTGATGATGGTGGAAGTACACCATCCGCAATCTGCTTTTGTGGGACTACTGGTGATGGACATTTGTGCACTTAATTGCTAAATTTTAGTTTGTTGCAATTATATGACCGTTACACATAAAATGTTCTTTACATCTCTTTGGTAGAATTTATTTGTGCATTCGTAAGGATTATTGACTTTGAATATTAACTATTCAATTTATGAAAAGAAAATTTTTAAGTTTAGGCTCAATTTTAAACAGACACGAATTAAGGTCTGAAGCATTGAAACTAATACAGGGAGGATATAAATGTCACGCCTGCGTTGGTTTTGGTAGTGTACATACTTATTGTCATATACTAAACAGCGGAAATACAAAGTGTTGTTCTGGAATACCAGGCAATATGACATTCAATAACATAAGTTATTATGGTTGTGTTACTAACGGTATCGGATGTGATGATGGTGGAAGTACGCCATCAGCAATTTGTTTTTGTTGGGGGAGTGATAATTATCATTTGTGCACTTAATTGCTGAAGTTTAGGTTGTTGCAATTATATGACCGTTACACATAAAATGTTCTTTACATCTCTTTGGTAGAATTTATTTGTGCATTCGTAAGGATTATTGACTTTGAATATTAACTATTCAATTTATGAAAAGAAAATTTTTAAGTTTAGGCTCAATTTTAAACAGACACGAATTAAGGTCTGAAGCATTGAAACTAATACAGGGAGGATATAAATGTCACGCCTGCGTTGGTTTTGGTAGTGTACATACTTATTGTCATATACTAAACAGCGGAAATACAAAGTGTTGTTCTGGAATACCAGGCAATATGACATTCAATAACATAAGTTATTATGGTTGTGTTACTAACGGTATCGGATGTGATGATGGTGGAAGTACGCCATCAGCAATTTGTTTTTGTTGGGGGAGTGATAATTATCATTTGTGCACTTAATTGCTGAAGTTTAGGTTGTTGCAATTATATGACCGTTACACATAAAATGTTCTTTACATCTCTTTGGTAGAATTTATTTGTGCATTCGTAAGGATTATTGACTTTGAATATTAACTATTCAATTTATGAAAAGAAAATTTTTAAGTTTAGGCTCAATTTTAAACCATACTATGCAATACGGACAGTGCTATAGGTAAAGGATATTCCCAAGGATACACAAAGCTATATATGCATCTCTGTATTATGAAGTATTTGATTAACATCATTGTACCCATAAATTCATTTTGTCTCTATGACGAAATGAGTGGGTAAGTTAGTTACATTTTATATTTGATTACCGTTG
>JASGCP010000154.1 GCA_030053995.1 Phycisphaerales bacterium | reverse complement strand
AATATCCTTAGTGTCAAAATAGTCGGGTAACACATAACTAAAATAGTTGTTTTCTATCATGTTTTTTTTACCAAAAAATTAATACTTACTCCACACAAAATAAAAATGTCCCAAATGATTTAGCCCAAAAAATGCTATATTTTAAAAAATATAGCATTTTTAGTATCCCTTTATTTTTGAATTTGCCCAATGGATCGGTTGATATAATTTGTTAGATCAGGACCTTGTAACAATCCTTGTGATAACAAAGCCAAATCAATTAAATTTCTCACAATAGACTGTTGTGCTGTTGCATCCGTTGTTTTCAAAACTGTTTGACAGAGTGCATGATTACCATTAATAACCACATTAACCTCATCATCAGCGTTAGCATAAAAAGATGAGAATTGCGATCCCGACTTAGCCATTTCCTTCATTCTACGAGAAAATTCTGGACGCGTAGCTGTGATAGGTGTAGCATCGGGTGATAAGCCTTTAATGTCAACATTCAATCTGATACCATTAACCTTAACCTCGAATAGTTTTTTCAGTTGTTCTGTTTCGTCCTTACTCAAAACCATTTCCTTATTTTCAGCAACATCAATAAGATTATCGATTGTATCAGCGTCCACGCGTTTAAATCGTACTTTATCCCATTTACTTTCCATTGCGTTCATGAAAGAAGAGTCGAATAATTCATTAAACAGAATGACCTTGTAATTTTTACTTTTACAGGATTGAATATACGAGTCTTGTTTAATAGGGTCGTTCGTATAGAGAATAATCAATTGATCATCCTTTTTTTTCTGCAAAGTTTCTGTTTCCATTTTATACTCTTCAAAAGTACAAAAGTTACCATCAACATCTTTAAATAAATAAAAAGCATTTGCTTTTTCCTGAAATTTAGCATCTGTAATCATTCCGTATTTAATAAAGATAGAAAGGCTATCCCATTTTTCTTGGTATGATTTTCTATCTGTTCTAAATAACTCATCTAATTTATCGGCTACTTTTTTAGTTATATGGGTATTAATCTTTTTTACATTGGCATCCCCTTGTAAATAGCTTCTACTAACATTAAGCGGTATATCTGGACTATCGATAACACCTTGCAACATCATCATAAAATCAGGCAGAATATCTTTAACTTCATCAGTTACATAAACCTGATTACAGTAAAGTTGAATTCTATCTTTTTGAATTTCGACCTTCTCTTTAATTTTAGGGAAATACAGAATGCCGGTCAGGTTAAAAGGATAATCAACATTCAAATGAATCCAAAATAAAGGGGTTTCATTAAAAGGGTATAATTCTTTGTAAAAAGATTCATAATCTTCCTTAGTTACCTCGTTTGGTTTTTTAATCCAAAGAGGTTGCGTGTTATTAATAGGCTTAGGAACGGACTTAGTTTCCTCTTTTTTATTTTCAGCTTCTTTTTTTTCATCGTCAGTCTTTTCATCGTCAGTCTTTGCATCGTCAGTCTTTTCATCGTCAGTTTTTGCGTCGTCAGTCTTTGCGTCGTCAGTCTTTGCATCGTCTTTTTTCTCCTCAATATTTTCAAAATAAATAGGCGTAGGTAAGAATTTACAGAACTTCTTAAGGATGTCTTGAATACGCCACTGATCTAAAAATTCTTGGCTTTCCTCATTAATGTGCAATACAATGGTTGTCCCTCTATCCTTTTTAGTTGCATCAACTTTCAATTCATATTCTGGGCTACCATCGCATGCCCAATAAGTAGCGGGTTCATTTTTATAACTCTTAGTAAATATTTCCACCTTTTTAGATACCATAAAAGCACTGTAAAATCCTAATCCAAAATGCCCAATAATATTAACATCTTTATATTTTTGTAAAAAATCTTCAGCACTACTAAATGCTACTTGATTAATATATTTATCAACTTCCTCCATGGTCATGCCCAAGCCCATATCCTGAATAGTCAATGTTTTTTGTGCAACATCCAAGATAACATTTATCCTCAGATCCCCCAAATCGCCGGTTGGTTCGCCATTAGCCGCCAAAGTTTTTATCTTCTGGGTAGCATCCATGGCATTACTCACCAACTCACGAAGAAAAATATCGTGATCATTATATAAAAATTTCTTAATAATAGGGAATATGTTTTCTGTTTGAACTCTGATAGTACCCTTTTTTGTTTTTGTAGTTGTAGCCATAAAATTAATTTTTTCAATAATTATTTAATAATTAAAATGTGCCAATCAATTTTAGTTCCCGACCCCGCCATCTGCCAAATTGTCGACAAAACATCTGCCAAATTGTCTTTTTTTTAACGAGGTTGCAACCATTTTTCCGGATCGAAAGGGTGACCTTTATCGTCCGTGATCATAAGAAATAATATATAATTACTTTGATCTGATTCTTTACCGGCATACCCCAGTACCGATCCGGTCGATATGGTAGCACCTTGCTTTATAGTAAATTTTGACAAATGGCTATACGATACAAAATATCGCCCCGATCGCACCAATACTACTTTACCGTCTCCGGATTCACCGGCAAACGAAACAACCCCATCTGCAATAGATTTTACTGGGGTTGCATCTGGCAAAGCCATTTCAATTCCCTCACTATACCCTTTTAAATGCGTATCGGGGATATTATAGTTACCATAATGCAGAGAGATATAACCTTTATGCTCCACTGGCCAAGGCAACCTACCAAAAGCGGCTTTAAATTGCATAGATTGTTGTCGTCCTTCCTCGGTAGCGTCAAAACTGCTCACTGCTTCCCTATTGTCACCTGATCCACTGGCATTATCGGACTCTTCAACATTTGGTGCATTTTTTTTAGACTTCGATTTTTTCAACACCATTTGTCGCTTTCTATTAGCTTCCAATTTAGCCTGTGCTATTGCTTCACGTTTAATAATATTAGCCACCATTTTTTGCAACTTCAAGCGTTGGGACTGCTTAGTACGAATTTGTCGGCCTATAACAGTTTCTTTACTCTTGAGTTTAGAAATAATTTGATTTTCTTCTTTTACATCATCATTAAGTAAAGAAAGTTGTTTATTTTGATCAATGAGGGCATTACTCTGTGCTATTTTAGCATCAGCTAAAACAAGGACTTGATTTTTAAGTTCTTCTTGTTTACGAACAATTGCATCTAATTGCTGTTCTCTAAACTGACAGAATTTTTTATAGTAAACAAGTCTTTTGAAAGCATCATTAAAACTATGAGCCGATAAAATGAAATACAAATAATTAAAACTTATGCGATGTTCGTAAGTGCTCATTAAAGACTGCACATAATTTTTCTTTAAAGTATCGAGTTCATTTTGCGTTTTTATAATTTCAAGGTTAGTTATATAGATTGTATCACTAATTTTTCTAAGTTCATTTTTAGTGTTGCGAATTAATTGTTTACGCAACTGTATTTTTCTAAGTACACTGCTAATAGCGGCGATAGACTGTTGACGGCTATTTCTAATAATTTTAAGCGTATTATTCAGATCATCAATTTCTCTTTGTAGGCTTACTTGTTTTTGTTGCAGTTGCTCACGCGTTTCAGTTATAGGGGGGGTCTTTTTTTGGGCTTGTACAGGATTAATACACAAAAAAAGAAAACTCAAGAATAATGTTACCAAAAAGAAACGCATCATACAGCTGATTGGGAGATTCAAAAAATAAAATTAATTGGAAGATGCACCAAATAGATTGCTTTTCATCCACGAAGGTAGATTAATTAATTTAATATTTTTTGAAAAGAATTGAATGGGTGGTAAATCATATAGCCTAATAATATTCATTAAAAGCTCTATGACGAAATCAGAGGACTTAATTGTTAATTCATGGCGAACCCCTTGTACCTTACAATAACAATTTGATACTTTATAATATTATTTTTATTTTGTCTGAATCACGGACTACACAGGTTATTATGAGAACTATTTGAATAAGAGAGACACAGAAACTTTGGTGGTCATACGGCATAGTTTGGGGTATTTTGCCCACGCTTTTTCGTCATAAAGACCATTGTTAAATTAGTAATGCCCCCGTTATCTATGAAAAACTGTTTTCAGCATGTTAACTATACGGATGATTCGCTACATGTTGCCCCACCTGTATAATATGAAAACGCATCAGCACAATTGCTAGCTGTAAAAACACTATTAGTTCCGTCCCCACCACAACATTCAGTAATTTGATCATTATAATTCGCCGTACAGGTGTGCATAGATGGTGCATCACCGGAATAAATAGCACAGGTAATACCATTTTGAAGTGAACACCCATCATTTTGACATTCCTTGCCTCCACCCACTATATGTTTCAATTCGTCTTTTTTTAGTTCTCCTCTGCTGAGGGTAAAACCTAAAATTATTGCTTTGTGTAATTTGTGTAATTTGCTGTGTTTCATAACCTTAGCTTTTTAAGTGTCTAATAACTATTATTTGTTGTCATATAATATGACAAGTTTTAAAGGAAAAGGTTAACTATTAAAGGGATTTTTGGGGTTTAAAAGTTCTTCCCCCTACCCCTTGGAATAGATAACACAAAGTTAGCAATGGTATGTGTTTTAGGGTAATAACCGTTTCGGCTGTTCGTTTGATTAGCTAACATTTTTTGCTCTATGACGAAATGAGTAGGCTTAATAATGTTTAATAGTTAATGTTGAATGATTAATTGTCATGGTTCACTAATTGCCCCTTAAAACAGGAATTTTTATGGGTCAAGTTTATTTTGTGGGGAGTAAGGCTGTAAAATGTAAATTTTAAAGTAAA
>JASGCP010000153.1 GCA_030053995.1 Phycisphaerales bacterium | reverse complement strand
GCAAAGGCTATACGCTCAATGGTAATCAATATGAAAGTGAGCTAAGTTACCCACTTTTTTCGTCATAAACCCACTATTAGACATTAATTAAGCCTATCTAATTTTCAAAAAATTATGTATTTGTAAACTCAGTTGCCAACGAGGATTTTTTTTGATGTAGTCAATAATGATCGGTGTCATGCTATTACTTTTACCCCATTCAGGTTGTAAATATAATAAACAGGAAGGATTCATAAGGGATGCATATTTTGTAGCCCAGTTAAAATCATCTTGATTGTAAATAACAACTTTGAGTTCATGAGCTTGCATGAGGATAGAATCTACAGGGGCTTTCATTTTTTTAGGTGATACGCATATCCAATCGAAAGTGCCTGATAAATGATAAGCACCCGAAGTTTCTAAATGCACTTTACATCCTATATAGTGCAAGGCATTGGTTAGTTCATTTAATTGATATTGCAAGGGCTCCCCACCCGTGATAATAACTTTTAATCCTTCTGTTTTTATATTATGGATTCGAACATCATGTAGTAAGTTTTCGATTATTATATCGATAGATAATTGGGGGTGGTTATCAGCATGCCAGCTATCTTTAACATCACACCATACACATCCTACATCACATCCTGCTAATCTAATGAAATAAGCAGCACTGCCCTGAAAATAACCCTCACCTTGTAAAGAGTAAAAATACTCCATTATAGGTAAGGTCATCATATCGTTATATTAAATTTTATCTTAAATGCTTTAATCGTGTTGCTCAATAGCCCAACGATGGTCATGAGCCCAACCCCACCTGGCACGGGTGTGATATAGGATGTAAAAGGGGACACATCATCGTAAGCTACATCACCAACAATTCTGTACCCTTTAGGCTGTTTCTCGTCTTTTACTTGATTGATACCAACATCCACTACTACCGCACCGTATTTAACGAAATCTTTTTTTACGAAGCCTGGCTTACCTAATGCAACGATCAGAATATCTGCTCGCTTGGCAATAGCCTTAATGTCTTTAGTATATGAATGACAGAGGGTAACTGTTGCATTGCCACAAGATTGCTGACTACTCAATAGAATACTTAAAGGTCTGCCTACGATGTTACTGCGTCCTAAAATGACGACTTGTTTACCCGCAGTTGTAATTTTATAATATTCTAGTAACATTGTAACGCCCAGCGGTGTGGCCGGAATAAAAGTTGGCTCCCCTAAAACCATACGACCAACATTAAGTGGGTGAAAGCCATCAACATCTTTATCGGGGGCAATCGCAGCGATTATCTTAGATTCACTAATATGATTGGGTAAGGGCAATTGAACTAAAATACCATCAACATCATTGTGCGGGTTGTTTAAGTCTTTAATGGTATTTAGTAATATCTCTTCGGGAACGGAGTCAGGAAAATGTATCAATTCAGAATTGACACCTACTTCATGACAATTTTTAACCTTGCTCTGAATATAAAATTGAGATGCGGGATTATTTCCTACTAATATTGCAGTCAATTTAACCTTTCTCAAACCCATGTTCGCAAAATGTGCCGTATCTTTCATCAGCATATTTTTGTAAAAAGTAGATACCAGACGACCGTCTAATAATTCCATAATAATAAATTACGCACCGTTGAAGGAAATAAGGTAAACTATAATCAATGAATAATAGAAAATATGCTCAAAAATAAAATAAATTAACCAAATCATTTATAATTTATTATTTTAATAGAATAGTTTTTAATTTCTTAGCATTTGTCAAAAAATATTCTTACCAATTATTATTACTAAAAATATTATATGTCTTCTCCCATGTACCACTGGCCCAATATTCAAAGTCCTAAAGCTCAAAAAATACCTTTTACCATAACAACCCATAACGATTCAAGAGATGATCCTTACTATTGGATGAATGATTATTTTAAAAAAGGACAATTGTCTGAAACAGTGTTGGATAACCTTAAAGATGAAAATCGGTACATCGATGATATGATGGCTGATACAAAAGAATTACAAACTGGTTTGTTTAAGGAAATGAAGAACAGAATTAAGGAAAGAGATCAGTCCGTTCCTGTTCTTATCAACGGTTATTATTATTATACTAAATATGAGGAAGGTAAGGAATATGAAATTTATTGTAGAAAAAAAGAAAGTTTAACGGCACCTGAAGAAGTTATACTCGATGTAAATATACTCGCTGCAAACTATGAATATTATGATGTGAGTGGTTTGTCGATTAGTCCGAATAGTCATTACATAGTCTTTGGTGTAGATAATCTTTCGCGTAAGTTGTATAAATTGATGATAAAGGATTTAAGGAGCAATATCATTATCGAGGAAGAACAAATTGATAACACCGCTGATAATTATGTATGGTCCAATGATAGTCTTCATATTTATTATGTAGAAAAGAATACAGAGACTTTATTAACCGAATCTGTAAAAAGACATAGATTGGGTAATACGATGATTAAGCAGGATGTTACTTTGTACTTTGAAAAAGACTCTTCAAATTTTTTAGGTATTGAAAAAACAAAATCTAAACAATATATTTTATTATCATCATCGGCTACTTTATCTACTGAAATTTGGTATTTAGAAGCCAACAATCCATTAGGCGATTTTAAACTTTTTCAAGCCCGACGAAAAGATATTATTTATTTTGTAGAGCATCATAATGATTACTTTATTGTTTTTACAAATTGGCATGCGTTAAATTTTAAAGTAATGCGGACGCCTTTGGATAAAACCGAATGTAATTATTGGCAAGAATGGTTGATTCATAAGCCTGATACCTTACTCGAAAATATTAATGTGTTCAAGAGTTTTGTTGTTCTTACTGAACGATCTAATGGTTTGCTCAAAATTAAGATTATGAATTTGATAAGTAATTCAGAATTTTACATTGATTTTGAAGAGCCCGCTTATGATGTGAATACCATATCAACCCCAGCTTATGATAGTAGCTATTTAAGATATTCTTATACATCGCTTACTACCCCTGTATCAGTGTATGAGTATAATATGGAAACACAGGTGCAAAAACTATTAAAGAGGCAGGAAATTATTGGGGGGTATGATCCTATGTTTTACCAAACAGAACGAATATTTGCTACGGCAACTGATGGGATTACAGTGCCTATTTCTTTGGTTTATAATAAGAAGTATTTTAAAAAATTTGGTCAAAGCCCTTTATTATTATATGGTTATGGATCGTATGGAAGTAGTCTTGACGCAGGTTTTAATAGTAATCGCATTAGCTTATTAGATAGGGGGTTTACTTTTGCTATTGCTCATGTCCGTGGTGGTGAGGAATTAGGTAGAAAATGGTATGAAGATGGTAAGCTGAAAAATAAGAAAAATACTTTTACTGATTTTATTGCTTGTGCTGAAAAATTGATAAAAGAGGGCTATGTTACTAAAGAACATCTTTATATTCAGGGGGGGAGTGCCGGTGGTTTACTTATTGGTACTACTATTAATATGCGCCCTGATTTGTTTCGTGGTGCTATTGCACAAGTTCCTTTTGTTGATGTTGTTACCACCATGTTGGATACTTCTATTCCGCTAACAACGAATGAGTTTGATGAATGGGGCAATCCTATTGAAAAGGTTGAAGATTATTTATACATGAAATCTTATTCACCCTACGATAATGTTGAAAAGAAAGAATACCCTAACCTATTAGTTACTACGGGGTTACATGACAGTCAGGTGCAATACTTTGAACCACAGAAATGGGTCGCTAAACTAAGGGACTATAAGATAGGAAATTCAGTTATTTTATTTCATACTAATTTGAGTGTGGGGCATAATGGTGCTTCGGGACGATTTGACTATTTGAAAGAAATCGCCTTAAATTATTCTTTTCTTATTAAACTAGAAGCACTATCTAATTCTGTTTAAAATGTCTACCGCATTTGAATTTAAGGAATTCAAAATTAATCAGAATAACCAATCGCTTAAAGTAACTACTGATGCTTGCGTATTAGGTGCATGGGTTAGTAAACAATTGTCGTACTGCCCTCAACATGATACAAAACACATTTTAGATATTGGTTGTGGTAACGGTCTTTTATCAATGATGCTTGCACAAAATACAGATTGTCCCATTACAGGAATAGATATTAATCCTCATGCAATCAAACTTGCTCAATTAAATGTTGTGCAATCTCGGTTTGTTCATAAAATTAGGATTGTTGAAGAAGATGTGCGGGTTTATAAACCTGATTGTACTTTTAGTCATATTGTTGTGAACCCCCCCTTTTTTTATAATGCAAAGATGAGTCAATCTAAAGTCATCAGGATAGCAAAACATCAAGTTACTTTATCGGTAAAGGAGTTAATAGTTTGTGTGAAACGATTGCTCGCACATGATGGGTTAGGTTTTATCATGCTTCCTTATAATCAATTATCTGTTTTAAAAAATTGTTTATCAGTTCAACAGCTATTTATTGAACATCTTCTTCTCGTAGGTGCTAAGCAAAATTCATGTAGAAATAAAGTTGTTGTGCAATTAAGACACCAACCACCTAAGAAGGATATGATATCAGAGTCTTTGTTTATATACGATGATTCGGCTCATTATAGTACAAAATTTATAGAGTTACTCAAACCTTTTTATTTGTACCTTTAATAATGGCGGTTAAAGTATAAACTATATTGTGATCTTTTTATACAATAAATGAAATTAATCAATCTTTGCAACAAGTTTTTAATGCAACAAAATAATAAAAAATTAAATTGCATTATG
>JASGCP010000022.1 GCA_030053995.1 Phycisphaerales bacterium | reverse complement strand
GTAATAAATCCTTTTTTAGCTTCCTCAAAATCTTTTCTCAAAAAATCTTCTCACACAAAACTTAGTAATGCCGAAATGTTAGCTCAAATGGATAGAACAGGAGGAAAGGGGATTTTTATTATTGGAGCAACGAATTATCCCAATATGATAGACCCAGCAATGCTTAGATCAGGTCGATTGGAAAAGAAATTTTATTTGCCACTTCCCGACTCTAAACTAAGAAAAGCACTTTTTAAAATGAGCCTAAACAAAAGCAGTAAGGTCTTAGATTTGGGTATTAATTTTGATACTTTGGCTACGCTAACTGAAAATTATGTTAGTGCTGACATAGAGAAGATAGTTAATGATGCAGCTTTAATAGCTATGAGTGATAATTCAAGGATAACTATGGATTTGTTGAAAAAGGTAATAAAATCATTCAGACCTTTCCCCAAAGAAGAGTTAGAAAAATACGAATCTATTAAGGCAGGAATGGAAGGTGAAAATAGTGTACAAAAAAATGATCGGACACAAATTGGGTATAATAGTAATAGGTGATTAGTTATTACAGTCGTTAATTATTTTCTTCTCATATAAAAGTATGTATTAGAATATTATTAATACGAGGTTTTGATATATTGCTTAAAATTAGGTTTGTTGAATTATTATCGATGCTTAAATGTTAAAAAGATAACTTTACTTTTTTAAAAAAATATTCTATATGTCAAGACAAAATAACGGATTCATACCTGTCATAATCTCATTTTTAATTTTAATATTAATTGGGTTGGGTAAATGTGGTGTATGTGGCAATGATCAATCACATTCAGTACCTGATAAAAAAACTGCCAATGGTGATTTAGATAATAGTTTTTCTGTAAGAGATAGCCAACCACCAATGCTATCACCTGAACAAAAAATTCAAATACTAAAAGATTCATTAATTGAAAATGGCTGGAAAGAAAATGATATTAATAATGGTGCTTTGTCTCCATGTTATAATTATCAACCAGAACGATCAGATATTGACAACTATTTAGAAGTTAAAGTTGGTGGCGAAACAGATGTAGTAATAAAAGTTATCAATGTAGAAACAGAAAAGTGTATCAGATATGTTTATGTTAATAGTGGAACAACCTATCAAATTAAAAATATACCAGAAGGACGATATTATTTAAAAATCGCTTATGGAAAAGATTGGATTTCAAAAGTTATTGATGGAAAGTGCATTGGAAAATTCATCCGTAATCCGTTCTATAAAAAGGGGGATAATATTCTTGATTTTAATGTTGAACATATACCAACGCCGAGGGGTGAACATGTTAAAACGCCAAGTTTCAGTTTATCTTTAAGTGTAAAATATGGTCATGGAAATGATTCTAATACTTTTAATTCGGAAGGGATATCTGAAAATCAATTTAATAATTAGCCTCCAATATAAATCAGTTTTATATGGTGGAAAATCTGCTAAAAACTATAACTTTGCAAAAATATTTTTTAAAAGCCAATGTCAAGTTCTAAGAAAGAAAGTTATTGGATACCTTTAGCCGATTTAATGACGGTACTTATGGTCATTTTTCTTTTTATGGCTATATCGTATATGGCATTACAAGAAAAGCAAACAAAGGGGGCTACCAAACAGTTGAAACAATATTTACAATTAACAAAATCGCTACACGATACTCTTTATAAAGTATTTCATAATGATTTTAAAAAGTGGGATCTAAAACTTGACAGTACTGATCTTTCTATAAAGTTTACGAATCCGCAGGTATTATTCAAATCAGGTAGTGCTGATATTACACCTTACTTTCAATCCATTTTGGTTGATTTTTTGCCTAAATATTTATCGGTTGTTATGGACAAAAAATATAGAACAATAATTTCAGAAATAAGAATAGAAGGGCATACAGATACGATACCGATTATTCATCTAACTGGTGATAAGTATATCAATAACATGGAACTTTCACAAGATCGTGCCAGAAATGTTTTAGCATTTTTACGGACGCAACCATGTTTTACAGATTTAACACCTTCTCAGAAAATACGATTGCAATATTTACTTACAGCGAACGGACTTTCTTACGGACGAACAGTTGACAGAAACTATCAACCTTCGTTTATTAGTCATGAAAACATCAATAACTCAAAGTCGCGCAGGGTTGAGTTTAGAATTATAACAGCCACGGATTCAATTATAAATAATTTATTACAAGTATATCATATAAAATAATAAGACATGGAGGTAATATTGATTTGTTTGGTTATGGGTTATTTGTTTTTTCATGCAAGGAAATATATTGAAACAAGAACGAATGAGAATACCAATGAGCATTGGTTTGATTTTATTCCGCATGCTTTTCCTACCTTGGGGATACTGTGTACTTTTATTGGTATTGCTTGGGGACTATGGCACTTTGACAGCTTGCACATTGAGGAGAGTATCCCCAAGCTCATGGATGGCTTAAAGACAGCTTTTGTTGGTTCCATTATTGGTATTGGGGGGCTTATTTTTCTATCATGGCGGGCAAGTATTAAAAAACACCAGTTGGAACAAGGTGTTAAAAGCGAGGAAACAAAAGCAATTGAAAAACTAATTGAAGCAGTTAATACATTAAATAATAACCAAATTGATGCTATTAATACCTTAACGAATAAACTCTCTTTTACTAATGAAGACGGGCAGGTTGTTAAACCGGGTAATGTATTACGAGATATTTATATCGAATCAGCAAGGCAGACTAATTCTTTACAAACATTTTCGTCAGATTTAGCTTTGACGATTTCAGAAGGATTTCAACAAATATTAAATAATCCAAACGAAGGGGTTGTTGCCGAGTTGAAACTACTCAACGGCGAAATTGTAAACTTGGGAACTAAAATACAAGCACCAGCAACGGAAGGAATAGAAAAAATTGTAAGAGATTTACAAGTTGCAATGAACAACATGGTACAAGAATTTAGGAATGCAGTTAACGGTAGTACAATAACTCAAATGGAGGGTTTAGCAAGATTGATAGGTCAGGCTGCAAATTCTTTAACTGATTTCCCTAATCAACTTGCACAAATGACTACTGCTATCAATGGTAATTTTGAAGGTTTACGAACGATAGTTGATAATCTTGGTAAACAAACACAGATACAATCGCAAACAGAAAGAGAAGCAATGATTGAGCATGCAAAGAGAGTTGATGAACTTCTTAAAAATAGAGCAGATGCATTAGTAACCGGTCAGGAAGGAGTTATAACAACGCAAAATAATAATTTACAACTATCCGAAAAATTACTCACTTCTTTTAACAAGAGCATTGAACAAATGACTGGATTAGCCAATGGCGTAACTGCTACGACTCAAGAGCTTAATCTTGCTCATGATAAATTGGGTGGGCTTGTTTCCAATTTGGATAACTCGTCAACAAGATTTGGTGAAGCACAAAACAAATTTGGTGAAGCACAATTAACCTTTGCTCGTTATTCTAATGATTTTTTAAATAATAATACCGCAACGATTACTTCCATTCAAGAAGCATTAAATAGGGCAAGTACGCTGTCTCGAGAATATGCAGAACAATTCGCATTAATCAAAACGGGGTTGGATGGTACTGTCACGAGTATTCAAACAGGACTCGAAGGATACAGAAATACGGTTACTCAAAGTCTTGAGGATTATTTAGGTAAGTACAGTACTGCTTTGGATGCTACCTTCAGGAGTATTCAAACAGGACTCGAAGAATACAGAAATACGGTTACCGAAAGTCTTGAGAATTATTTAGGTCGGTACAGTAGTGCTTTAACAAACACCGCAGGTTCATTAGAAACCGCTTCTACAAATCTCAATGAAACAGTAGAAGAACTTATCGAGCAAATAAGCAAATTGCCACCAAGAAATTAATATGCAATGTCCATGCAACAAATAGAGCAAATTATTTCAGGGGAATTAAAAAGAATGAGGATTTCCTCACAGGCAATTGTTAGTCCTCAAGTAGAAAAAATAATCAATTCTAATATCGATAAATTAGAAGCTATTGTAGGAAGAATTTGTCCCGGTGTAGAAGCACATTCTGATCATTCAATATCACAAGTATTTATAAAATTTAATGAATACCTTGGTGATAGAAGCATAATTTTTGATAGACGCGAATTAAAAATATTAACTTTTGCACTATCATATACTGAAGGTAATATGCAAGCCATTTTAAACAATGAAGATTCAGTAAGGGGGGCATTACAGTTATTCAATGATTCATGGCGCGATCGTTTTCTTATTGGTTTAATTAATAGCTTATTGAAAGATTGGCATGTAACTGCACCGAATATTTTAAATGTATTACAAAAGTTTATAGGTGAAAAATTACAAGGTTATCAGGGCAACAGAAAAATAATAACATCTTTTAAGAAGAATTGGCAATATTTTGATAGTCCCAACGGTGATGTTATATTTGGTGATTATATCTTCAGAACAAAAAGGTCTATTCAAAATGCTACGGATATTTTGGAAATTCCGAAGAACTGGTTTACTCATTCTTATTTTTCAAGGGTTATTATTACTTACTATGAAAGGCATAAGAGTAATATTGCGAGTGAAATTGATAACATCAATAGTGCACTTAAAAGTCACAAGAATGAAATTACCTATAAAAGATTAATCAGCAAAATAATTATTCAGGCAACTAACCCTGAATTTGAATGTATTGAAAATAGTATTACAACCATAGCCTTACAAAGAATTGGCGATCCTGAAAAAAATACGTCCCGTTACTATCTTGAAAAAGCAACTGAAGATGAGAGAAACCAACTTGAAAATGCTCGTGTGATATTAAGGAACTGGTTGGCAAAGAGTTTTATTAATATATTTTTTACACAATGTATTAATGATTCCGAAAGACTGGAATTTTGGAAACATATAGCTGAGCAGAATAAAAATAGCTTGAGTTTTAAAGTCATTAGTTCACAACCTGTAAAAGATATGTTGTCGCAAGATGAAAGAATTAGGGAATACTTAGATGCACGATTTATAACGGTTACGAATAGTAAGTCAAATTTAGCTGCATTTGTTTTTTATATTAATGACTACATGTTAATTGAATTTAGCGACCCCGGTTACGCGTTTTATGCTTATAAAATTAACGGACAACATACACCTGATATTTCAATTCCTATTAGTAATGTTAATGATTTAAGAAATGCTAACATGCCCTTGCTTATTTATCGTCAGGGAATTACGGTAACTCAAAGAAATGACGAAGGACGATTATTTCATAGAACTGAGGGGACTATAGAATGGATTAAAGTATTTCAACATTGGTTTAGAGAAATAGCCAAAATAAATGTTTAAATACTTTTACGATCACACTCATTTCTTGTTCTATTTTACCGATAGTGTAGGTGGTAAGATACCATGTTCAAATTGGGATTCTTTACAATCAACTTATTTATCGCAACTTGCCATACTGAATGAATTAATAGATAACGGATCAGCTACGCAGGAAGATGCGTGTTGTAGGGTCGATAATATAACCGTATTAATGTTGAGTGATGATGTGGATAAAAAAATATTAGGTTTACCAAGTAGCTATCCTTATGAGCTTTTGATTGATGATGAAGGGACACCATTACAGGATACTTCGTTTAAGTTTAAGTATAGATTTTACGACTTTTATCCTAATGGAGCAATACTACCAGTGAAGCGAGTAGGGGCTATCATTGAAATGCACCAAAATAGTTATTTGCTGTCTAAAAATCAATATACAGTTTGTCAGCTCATTGATGAGTTTAATAGTTTACAGAATACGGAACGTGGTGGTGTAAATAATCTTCAACAATTAGCCGAATTAAAAAAACTTTCTACTGAAAAGGGGATAACCTTAAATTATTTTTTGAGCGGGCAGGAACTACTGGTACCTGAAAAAATAAAATTAGGTGTTAATTTTAACAATGGCGAACTTGAAATTTTTCCTGATGTAGTAATAGACAATGGTGGTAATTTTGTAAGACTTTTTGATAAATTTCCTAAAGTGCTCGATATTTATCCCGTTTCAAATAATGGAAATACTACAAGGGTAGTCATTTCTAAAAATCAAAATACAGAGTTACAAAAAGTAAAGCAAAAAAGGCGAGTATCAACTACAGCGGATATTCAAAAAATTGTAGAACATCCTGAACTTTTATTTGATGAGGAAACAACTGATTTTTCAATATTTTATAGTGAACGCGTTAAAGAAATTGGGCTATATAAACCCAAATTTTATCCTTTTATTAGTCCTTATCGTTCTCTATGGATTCCGGGCATTCTAATAAAAGATAAAATTGATGGAGAGAAAAGAATTTATTTTAAATCAAAACAAGAGTTAAATGAATTTATTAAAGCAGTTGAAAATGCTATAGCTGCAAACCAACAATCAGTAAGATGGGGTAATGTAGAAATAAACATACAGGATGCTCTAGAATTTATTCGCCTTGCAAGATTACAGTTTAAAAATCCAGAGCACCCAATTACGAAGCTAAGAGGACCAGGAATAATCGTACCAGAAGTACTCATCATAAAAGACAATGCTGAATGTATAGACTTTATACCATCAGGGACAGGAGGAACGGATGGCAAGCATATTTTTTATGGTATAGATAATTTACAACAAACGATTAGTTTAAAAGAGCACCAAAAAGAAGGTGTTGCTTGGTTACAGTTATTATTTAAAAATAATTTCTCGGGTGGATTACTTGCTGATGATATGGGCTTAGGTAAAACTTTGCAACTGTTGTATTTTATAGAATGGCACCATAGTCAATATCCCCTTGAAAATAAACCTTATTTGATTATCGCTCCTGTTGGTCTCCTTGAAAATTGGGAAAATGAATATCGTAAGTTTTTTAGCCCGACAAACCTGAAACTATATAAATTGTATGGTCGTAATAACAAGTTGACAAGGGAGCTTGCCCCTCAACAAAATTTAACCGATGCCCAATCGCTTCAAACAAAAAAAATTATTTTAACGAACTATGAAACTGTAACAAATTATCAAATAAGTTTAGGATTGGTAGATTTTGCAATTGTAGCCCTTGACGAAGCACAAAAAATAAAAACACCAGGAACGATGACCGCTAATGCAACGAAAGCATTGAAGACGGATTTTAGAATTGCCATTACGGGTACGCCGGTAGAAAATACTTTAGTGGACATTTGGAGTATCATGGATTTTGTTGCACCTAGTTTACTGGGGAGTGCAAGAGAATTTGTAAAAAAATATCAAACCCCTTTGTGTGATCCTAATACAGATATTCCAATGTTAACAGGACAACTTAGAAATAGTATTGGTATATTCATTAAGCGAAGATTGATTACTGATATAGCACTTGATCTACCGCAGAAGCATGATGATGACAACTCTCGAATTAAGAAAATAATGCCACCCGCACAGTTAGAAAGATATATGCGAGAGATCGCATCTTCTATAAAAGATACTGAACAATTGGAAGGGGTAGCACGAGGAAACAGAATGTTGCAATCAATTTGGGCAATTAGAAATATTTCAGATCATCCTTTTTTGTTAGACGATAATAATATTTTAGATTTTACTACACAGGAGCTTGTTAGTAGTTCTTCTAAACTAAAAACAACTATAGAAATTTTAATGAGCATTAAAGAACAGCGAGAAAAAGTTATTGTGTTTACAGATAGAAAAGGTACGCAACGCATGCTCGCGAAAGTTATATATGAAACTTTTACTATTGTTGCTAGTATAATTAATGGCGAAACACCAACGACCGAGCAATTGCAAAAAAATGCACGATTAAGCAGACAACAGTGTATCGATCAGTTTGAAGAAAAAACAGGATTCAATATAATCATTATGTCCCCATTAGCTGCTGGGGTCGGACTTAATATTACCGCAGCAAATCATGTTGTTCATTATACAAGACATTGGAACCCTGCAAAAGAAGACCAAGCAACTGCCCGTGCATATAGAATAGGGCAACAACGCCCCGTTCATGTTTATTATCCGATGGCTATTTTTTCTGATGCTTATAGCGATGCGGCCGGTCAAAAAATACGATCCTTCGATGAAGTCTTGGATGACCTTTTAATGCGTAAAAGGATTTTGGCAAGTAACGCACTATTCCCTACGGAGCAAGCCGAAATTGTACCGGAGGAGCTGTTTAGTCAAGTTTTTAATAATACAATAATGCCCAATATCTAAACGGCTAACCATTAAATTTTCTAATCAAAAAGCTGTTCTTTTTAACCTTATAAATAATATCTTAACTACCTGTCTCCAAAAATGCCCCCGCACCATGCTATATTAATGCTTCATTAATTCCATTTTCCTTTGTGTAGCTAAGAGAAATAAAATAATAATCGATAAAAAATAGGCAATATCTTGTAGGGTTATTAAACCAATACTTAAACTTTTGTAGTGGTTGGTCATGCCAATCATATCAATGTAATAGTCTAATCCTGCATGAAAAAATGGTACATGTGCTAGGGCATCTAATCCATTAAAAAATAGGTAACATAAAAATGCGGCTGATAAAAATGCTACCATCGTATTAGCCGTATAACAGCTAACGCAGATACCAATGGCAATGTAACTAGCCCCTAAAAGTAATAAGCCTATATAACTGCCCATGGTACTGCCCCAGTCGATGCCCCCGGATGTACTGAGGTACTCTAAAGCAATAGGGTAGATGATTGTAGGAACAAGGCATAAAATGATTACTAATAATGCACCTAAAAATTTACCCCATATTATCTGATAGGTTTTGAAAGGCAAGGTTTGCAATAATTCAAAAGTGCCGATTTTAAATTCTTCTGAAAAGCTACGCATGGTGATGGTAGGAATAAGCCAGACAAATATCCAAGGTGCTACATTAAAGAATTTTTGTACAGAAGCGTATCCGGCATCTAATAAATTGGTGTTTGGAAAAAGAAAGAGAACGAGCCCGTTAATTAATAAGAACAGTATTACCGAAAGATAACCGCTGAGCCCATTAAAATATTGTTGCCATTCTTTTTTAGCAATAGTCCACATGTTGCGAAGTTATTATATTATTTTGATATTTTTCTTTAGCCTATACACCGTGGCGGGTAAATTTGCACGATTATTTGCTACCCAGATAATATTCGTGTCTGTTGATTAAAAAGAAATATAAATGATAACTTTGTGTTTTAAACGATAAATACTTTTTATGAAAATATTAGTTATTGGCGGAACAGGTGTGATTGGTAGTTCTTTAGTAGCGTCTTTACAAGCTAAAAACAATGAGGTGCTCGTAGCATCGCGTAATAGTCCTGATTATCCGCTTGATATTAACTCGGTATCTGAGATACAAGCCTTATTTAATAAAATTAAATCTTTGGATGCTTTAGTATGTCTTGTTGGTGGTGGCTATATTGGTGATTTTACAATGCTTAGTCAAGCACTTATTACTAAGGGCTTGGAGGGTAAATTTTGGGGTCAAATCAATGCTGTTTTAGTTGGTCAAAAATATATTAACAAAGGCGGGTCGATAACACTCACCAGTGGGATATTAGGGGATCAGCCGAGAGCTCAAATGACTTGCTATTCTGTTATTAATGGTGGTATTAATTCTTTTGCAATTTCAAGTGGTTTAGAATTAAAAGATAAAATTCGGGTGAATGTTGTTAGTGCTAATGTGGTTGCGGATTCTTATCCTAAGTTAGCCAATATTTTCACCAATACGAAACCAGTTAGTTTATCGGAAGTAGTTAAGGCTTATCAGTCGAGCATTTTTGGTACTGAAACGGGGCGGGTTATTAAAGTGGGCTATTAGTTTGACTAATAGCATGATTGATTGTAGATGATGATCAAAAGTATTATTCTTTTTGTTTTTTGGAGTTCCTATGACGAATGGCGTGAGCTATGTTACCCACTCATTTCGTCATAGACCCTTTTTTATTAAATTTATTTGTTCTCCAGATAAATCTAGATGCAATTGGTAAAATCTGTGTAATCCGTGATTCAGAAAAAAGTTAATTCTGTCCATTCCTTAATTCTAAAAATTCAGGTTCAGACAATTACAAAGAAAATCCGTGTAATCCGCTTAATCTGTGTAATCCGTGATTCAGAAAATTGAAAGTTGAAAATGGCGAATTGGTTGACCATTATCCACCCCTAAAACCGCTTAGAACCTCAAAAATAATTTAGCCTATTTTAAGTACTTTACACAAATGTATCTTTCTGCTTACCGGTTTACTGTATTTACTCGTGATGGTATTTTTCGTTGTTGATAATGCTCATAGCACGATAGATTTGTTCTACAACCATGAGCGTAGCAATTCTATGGGGGAATACTAATGGTGATAAACTCCATTGTAGATAGGCTTGCTCTTTTAGGGCTGGCAGAATACCATACGCCCCGCCAATCAGGAAGATGAGTTTACGGCTACCCGCACTCATCTGTTTGTTGATCCAGTCTGATAGGGCAGGGGAGGATAATAGTTTACCCTTCTCATCTAAAATAATAAGCTGATCTTCTTTTTTTATGTGTTTGATAACTAAGGACGCTTCCATAGTTATCCTTTTTTCAATAGGTGTATCATTGCTGTATTGAGGTGGCACTATGTTGATGTGTTTGATGGGCACAAAACGATTAATCCTTTTAAGGTAATCGGTTACCCCTATTTCTAAATAATCTTTTTTGTCTTTTCCAAGGCTGAGTACTAAAATCTGCATCTTGATACAAAGATAATTATTAATGGTCAATAGGGACAGCAATATAAACAAGGGCGACAATGTCTTTACAAGAATCAAAAAATAAAATACTAACTTCGTGCTAAGGAAGTCTTTATTTCTAATAATAATTTTGTCAAACTTGACGCTTAACAATTAAATTTAATAAAAATGTCTGCAACTAATAAAACGCGTGCCATTCTTTTAGCATCTCGCCCGCAAGGCGATGCGTCTCTATCAAATTTTACTTTTACTGAAGAACAAATACCAGCTTTAAAACAAGGGGAAATACAATTAAAAGCATTGTATGTTTCTGTTGACCCTTATTTGCGTGGGCGTATGAATGAAGGTAAATCATATATAGAACCATTTGAATTACAAAAACCAGTGGCTTCGGGTATGCTTACCGTTGTGGTTGATTCTAAAAATGCAAAATTCAAAAATGGTGATGTCGTGTTTGCGATTTTACCATGGAAGGAAATCCAAAATATCGACGGGGAAGATATTAATTTAGTATCGTTACCGGTATCGGCTGATGCTAAGGATTTATCTATTTATTTAGGTGTATTGGGATTAACTGGCTTAACAGCCTATTTTGGATTTTTGAAATTGGCAAAACCTAAGTCGGGTGAAACCGTTGTTGTTTCCGGTGCGGCTGGTGCCGTAGGCAGTGTCGTTGGACAGCTCGCTAAAATGATGGGTTGTAAGGTAGTGGGAATAGTAGGTAGTGATCAAAAAGTTGAACTTGTAAAATCGCACTTTGGATTTGACGCCGCCTTTAATTATAAAACTACAAAGGACTTCTCAGCTGCTATAAAAAAACATTGTCCGCAAGGTGTTGATATTTACTTTGATAATGTTGGCGGTGATATTTCTGATGCCGTACTCGATAATATTAATAAGTTTGCTCGCATTATTATTTGCGGTGCTATTTCGATTTATAATGCTACAACCCTCCCGTTATCAGCACAAAGAATACCGCGCATTCTTTTGGTTAACAGTGCTACGATGCAAGGATTTTTAGCTTGGGATTTTAATCAAGATTTTCCAATAGCTGTGCAAGAAATGTCCCAATGGCTAAAAGAAGGTAAACTAAAATATAAAGAAACAATTGTCAATGGATTTGAAAATATCCCACAAGCATTCTTAAACCTCTTTAAAGGTACTAACGAAGGCAAAATGATTGTGAAGTTATAGTGGTAAATATGTAAACAGGGGTAATTTATTGAAATATTGGGGGGTAATAAAAAATCCCTGTAGTTACAGGTATTAATAAAATCCTTTGAATAAGTCCTTTAAATAATGCTTCATTAGCCAAACATTAACAATGGCAAGGAGTACTACTACTACCATCTACAAATATCATCATCAATTAGTTGGTTAGATGGTAGGTCGGCATATTGGCTAAAGTCCTTCATGCCAGCCTCAGTTAATATCTCTTCGTCTAAGAAGAGGTTACCGGTGCACGATAAATTAGTTTTTGATAATAAATGAAATACAGCATCAGCTACAATTTTCGGCGATCGTGCATATTTTGCTATTTCAGAACCATTGGGCATAACATTGCGGATTGCAGCCGTATTGATTATTTTTGCAGGCCAAATAGCATTACAGGCTATCCCCTTTTTTTTGAACTCTTCAGCCCAGCCAATTGTCATTAAAGACATATTATATTTACTCATGGTGTAGGCTACATGTTTCGAGAAACAATTGGGTGCCATTTTTAAAGGTGGTGATAAGGTGATAATATGCGGATTGTTTCCTTTCGCTAAATAGGGGAGGCAGTATTGGGTTACAAAAAATGTGCCTCGTACATTAATGTCGAAAAGAAGATCAAATCTTTTGGGCTCCAATATATCCGTTGGGCTTAGATTAATAGCGGAAGCATTGTTAATTAATACATCGATGCCACCAAATTTTTCTACCGATTGTTTAACGGCTCTTTCTATTTGGTCTTCAAATCGAATATCTGTTTGAATAGCTAATGCCTTACCGCCTGCTTGCTCAATATCTTTAGCCGTGGAATAAATCGTACCGCCTAATTTTGGGTTTTCTTCAACACTCTTTGCGGCAATAACAATATTGGCACCTTCTGTTGCTAATTTGAGTGCTATTTCTTTTCCAATACCTCTTGTTGCTCCTGTAATGAATATAGTTTTACCTTTATATAGATTCATGGTGGTGTTTTTTTATGATTAATTTAGCTGAAAATAAGTCTGCTTATTTGTAAATATACTTTGAAAATTTGGTACTTAAAATAACTACTTCTATTTTTAACCCAACCTGTTACGAATATGCGTAAGTGTATGATAATAAAACAGATAAAATTTGCACATCTTGGTTTAGGAACTACAACTTAACTGAGTGCGTTTTTAGTGGCTCTATGACGAAATGGAGACTATAAAAAAGATTGTGTAAACAGATTCTTTAATTGTCTAAGAACTGTGTCAATCTGTCGCCGAAAATAACAATAAATTGCTGTAAAATATATGCCCAATCTTTAACTTGTCCAACAAATTGCCCATAGCGTACATCATTAGTCAGTTTTTTGCATCTATGGGTACGCCAAGCTATTCTGCAAAGAATATTTCTGGCACGAATAATCAGTCTTTTAATTTTTATGATGATAATAATGGTGCTATTGCCGTAGATAGTTTCGGACTTGGTGTTGGTAGCTCACCAATTACTTATTATGGTGGATTTATTTTAACCACTAATGATGGTGCTAATACATGGTCCCGATCATCAGTAATTCCACCTAAAATTATAAACACTACAATACCAGAATCTACTGGACTACTACAAGGTGTTACTTTTCAGACTGTTTCTAATTTGTTTATTTACGGTGTAGGTGGATGCTTTTACCAATATACTAATGGTCAAATAGTAGATATTAGTAGTCTGCTTTTTATTCCTAATGGTGCAGATATTAATTTCCTTGCTTGCAGTTTTGCTTCTGATAGACTTACCGGTGTATTGTTTGGGATTGATTATACAAAGAGATTAGTCTATTACCTATAGTACTTTTGATGGCAGGAATACATGGTCTATTACAACTAATGGACAAATTGCTACAGCTGATTTTGTTGATCAGGTTAAGGCAATTCAGGTTATTCAATAGAATAGATTGTAATTTATTTTATTAATGCAATAAAAAAGCCTTCATGTTTGAAGGCTTTTTTGTTAATAGCATATCTCAATTGATAACTAAAAATTAATGATTCCAGTTTCTACTGTAGGAAGAATGCTTGGCGTTAAATCAGCAGGAATAACAGGGAGAATACTTGGAGTGTAACCAGCAGGCATAGGAGGATTGATATTGCTATGACTTGGAGTGAAACCAGCAGGCATAACAGGATTTTTTCTATGTATAATCATACCACCTTTTACTAATTTGATCTCATTTTTTGATAAATTAGAACCTGAAAATTTTGAAATTGTTGTTGACATTTTTTTATAAAATTTAAATTAATAATTAGCAAAGATACAATATCTTTTTTATTTTTTTGTTTATTTATTGTTAAAGATTTCTATATTTATTGTTAAAATGATAAGCATTGTTATGGTAACAGTTTGCACTTCTTTATTATGTTTATGAAAAGAAAATTATTAATCGGGTTAGGTAATGTAGGTGAAGCGTATGTGTCAACCCATCATAATATAGGTTTTGATATTGTGGATGCTTGGGTTACGCAGCATGATCAAAAATTTCAATTGGAAAAATATGCATGGGTAGCAATCGTTCGTATTAAAAATGTAGAAGTTATAACGATTAAACCAACTACTTATATGAATTTAAGTGGTCAGGCTTTTCGTTATTGGATGCAACAATATCAAATACCTTTAGATCAAACCTTAACCGTTACAAGGTGTTACTTTTCAGACTGTTTCTAATTTGTTTATTTACGGTGTAGGTGGATGCTTTTACCAATATACTAATGGTCAAATAGTAGATATTAGTAGTCTGCTTTTTATTCCTAATGGTGCAGATATTAATTTCCTTGCTTGCAGTTTTGCTTCTGATAGACTTACCGGTGTATTGTTTGGGATTGATTATACAAAGAGATTAGTCTATTACCTATAGTACTTTTGATGGCAGGAATACATGGTCTATTACAACTAATGGACAAATTGCTACAGCTGATTTTGTTGATCAGGTTAAGGCAATTCAGGTTATTCAATAGAATAGATTGTAATTTATTTTATTAATGCAATAAAAAAGCCTTCATGTTTGAAGGCTTTTTTGTTAATAGCATATCTCAATTGATAACTAAAAATTAATGATTCCAGTTTCTACTGTAGGAAGAATGCTTGGCGTTAAATCAGCAGGAATAACAGGGAGAATACTTGGAGTGTAACCAGCAGGCATAGGAGGATTGATATTGCTATGACTTGGAGTGAAACCAGCAGGCATAACAGGATTTTTTCTATGTATAATCATACCACCTTTTACTAATTTGATCTCATTTTTTGATAAATTAGAACCTGAAAATTTTGAAATTGTTGTTGACATTTTTTTATAAAATTTAAATTAATAATTAGCAAAGATACAATATCTTTTTTATTTTTTTGTTTATTTATTGTTAAAGATTTCTATATTTATTGTTAAAATGATAAGCATTGTTATGGTAACAGTTTGCACTTCTTTATTATGTTTATGAAAAGAAAATTATTAATCGGGTTAGGTAATGTAGGTGAAGCGTATGTGTCAACCCATCATAATATAGGTTTTGATATTGTGGATGCTTGGGTTACGCAGCATGATCAAAAATTTCAATTGGAAAAATATGCATGGGTAGCAATCGTTCGTATTAAAAATGTAGAAGTTATAACGATTAAACCAACTACTTATATGAATTTAAGTGGTCAGGCTTTTCGTTATTGGATGCAACAATATCAAATACCTTTAGATCAAACCTTAACCGTGTTAGATGACTTAAATATTCCCTTAGGTAAACTTAAACTGCGGTTATCGGGTAGTCCAGGTGGGCATAATGGTTTAAAACATATTGAAGAAGTTCTACAAACCGAAGACTATCCTAGATTAAGAATTGGTATCGGCAATAATTATAGTAAGGGTAAACAAGTCGATTATGTGTTGGGTAAATGGCTAAAAAATGAAGCACCTGTTGTTAAGTTAATTATTGAAAATTGTCAAGCTACTTTAAATACTATTTTTTTGGAGGAGCCTAAGGCTAAATCTTGGGAAGTGACAATTTAAACATTATTCATAAGATAACCATGGTGTGCCCCTGTTTGCCGTTTTGATTAATTGCTTTAAAATCTTCTTTGGGCTATGTATGATTGGTTTTAGGGAATCAGGCTATATCTTTTCTTAATACACTATTTAATCGCATTATGAAAGTTCATTTCAAAAAAACTAATCTGCCATTTGTTTATCCTTTTCAAATATCTGGTGGTAGAATTAAATCAGAGCAACCGGCGTTGATCGTGCAATTATCAATAGGTAATTTAGTAGGCGTGGGGGAAGCCCCCGCCATTACTTATTATAATATTACTGTTGAAGATATGATCGCCGTATTGCAAGAATATCAGGTGGCTATAGAAAAGTTTGCTTTTACAGACCCCGAACGATTTTGGCATTACCTCCATCATCTGCTACCTCATAATTCCTCTTTTTTAATGTGTGCATTGGACATGGCGGGGTGGGATTTATTCGGCAAAATGCGACAAAAGCCTATTTATCAATTATGGGGGACAGAAATGAACGCACTGCCGGTAACAGATTATACAATTGGTATTGATACTATCGACAAAATGGTTGGTAAAATAAAAGCCAAGCCATGGCCGATTTATAAAATTAAATTGGGAACTGAGGATGATATTCATATTGTACAAAGTTTAAGAGCAGTAACAAATAGTATATTTAGAGTTGATGTTAATGGTGGCTGGACACTTACCGAAGCATTAAATAAAATCCCCTTACTGAAAGATTTAGGCGTTGATATGATAGAACAGCCCCTGCCACCAAAGAGTTGGGTAGATATGCAGGTACTTTTTAAAGAATCCGTACTTCCCCTTATTGCCGATGAAAGCTGTGTTGGCGAATCTGATGTCCCTAACTGTAAAGACCATTTCCACGGTATTAATATCAAATTAACGAAGTGTGGCGGATTAACGCCCGCACTTCGTATGATTAAACAAGCTCGAGCTTTGAATTTAAAAGTAATGATGGGTACTATGAATGAGTCAACAATTGGATCTGCTGCCATAGCTCATTTTTTACCGCAATTGGATTTCGTGGACATGGACGGACCGCTGTTGCTAAAAGAAGACCTCGCTATAGGCTTAAATTATAACGATGGACAAATTATCATGCCCAATGGCTGCTCGGGGTTAGGTATTCGTTTAATTTGATGGTTCTATGACGAAATAAGGGGGCTTAATAATGGTTAATGGTTTTTCTTTTGTCTGAATCACAGATTACGATTAATATGGTAGTTCTTTGAATTAATCATTAGTCCAATCCCCCGTTAAAGTGCAAGGATGCGACAGCCAATTCCCCATTTTCAACTTTCAATTTCTTTTTACCATCAATTGCATCCAGATTTATCTGGAGGACAAATAAATTTAATAAGAAGGCTTTAGCCAAAATATTTCACTGCCCTTTTTCGTGATATGGCATTTTGTATCAAGACAAAAGAAAGAAAAATGACCTTATAAAATATCAAATTATCATTTTTAAAGTCATCAAACTTCTAACATTTCACCCATCCTTTTCGTCATAGAGCCATATTTTTTAACCTGCCCATAAAATAAAGCTGCCAAGTCTTGAAGACCACTGGCAAGTTTATCCAAAATTTAGCCAAAAAAATCATACCTTTGCGAACTCATAACAATTTTTAAACTTGTCCTGTTAATATGAAAAAATTACTTTTTACTGCAATTGTTTTTCTAATAGTAACAACCGCTTGCAGAAAAACAAATAATACGCAAACGCCTAATTCTATAACCAATAATTTTAGCGTTTCGGTTGAAGTAAAGAATAACCAAGTAAATTTATTAGCAGGTGAAGATACCGCTAATATACTTATCAGCATCACCAGCTCTTTACAAACAAGCACCTATACTATTGTTGCCAGCGATACCACCATCTACAACAATAACCCCGTATTGCCTAATAATACCATAGTAAGCAATGCCAAGCCGAGTATTACATACATGATCGGCTATACTTCGAAGGTTCCTAATCCTACAAAAGTGCTAACCTTTACCGTTACTGATAATAACGGCAAACAAGAATTAAAAAATAAAACCTTTAATATACGAACAGGATTTGTGGCTAATGTTTATCCCACCAGCCCGAGCATTTTTTTCGGTAGCACCGACTCGCTCATTGTTAACATAAAAGCATCGGCCGGCGTTACCGGGCAATATACCATTAGTTTTAGTAATGATACAGTATATTATCAAAGCATTAAATATATACCCGGTACCGCAATAGTCTTGCGCAACATTCCATCAGATACGCTTACCTATTTAGCGATTACAGGACCTACCTTTAATGCAGAAGCCAAACAATTAAACTTCACCGTTAATTTATCTTCTATGCCTGATGGCTCACAAACAGGCAATACAACAATCAGCCTGTTAAATAGTTCGTTTGCTACTGTAATTACGCCCCAAAAAAGCACTATTTACAGAGGTTCTTTTGACACAGTTACCATTGCAATTACTAACGCATTTAATCCCAATGCCACTTATTCTATAAAAATAGACAGTGCCTTTATGTATAAAGGGGTGTCTTACGCAGGTGGTAGTAGGGTCATTTTACAAAACTTAATGGGTAACAATGGCTTAGATAGTATTGTGTTTCAAGGTAGGGTTTTAGGGGCATTTAATCCTACGCTTACTATGAAAAATTTATTGATCGACTCAACCGTAACCGTTCAAATACAACAATTACAGTTGAATGTTTTTAGTGCTCTAAATTTAGTAAGTCCTGCCAATGGTGCTGCTAATCAACCTGTACAGCCCATTTTTGTATGGAATAACACAAATCCGGCCATTACTTCCTATAAAGTTTATTATGGTACCAATCAAAATAGTTTGGTACAAGACATAAACAACTATACCATTAACATCCATCGTAGCGACACCATTCGTATTTCTCCTGATGGCGGTACTACTTCGCCCTATTTAAGCTATGCTACCCAATATTATTGGAAGGTAGTGGGCATTAATGCCAGCGGTGCACGGGTTGATAGCAGTAGTAGTAGCTTTACCGTTAGAAATGCTCTGAATTTGAATACGGCAAGATATTTATTTGGTTTAGCAGCATATAATGATAGCCTCTATGCCGTGGAAGGGTATAGTTTTAACTCTTCTATGTTTGTTCGTAGCGTAGAGGTGTTTAGCCCAGCAACAGGCTGGAAAATATCTACACAAAACTTAAATGCAGCAAGAGCTCAATTTAGTTTAGTGACTTACAATGATAGTCTCTATGCAGTGGGAGGGGATGATGCTAATAACGATTTGCTTACTAGCATGGAAGTATTTAGCCCAGCAACAGGTTGGAAAATATCTACACAAAACTTGAATACAGAAAGGGAAGTCTTTGGTTTAATAGCTTATAAAGACACACTTTTTGCAATGGGAGGCTATTATGATGCTGGTAATACCCTTGATAGTATAGAAACTTTTACTACTAATGGCGGTTGGGTACGGGCTTTAAAAACCTTAAAGACAGCAAGGGCTGCATTTGGTTCTGCGGTAGCTAATAATCGCATCTATGTAGCAGGAGGGGACGATAATAATGGTACGACTCTTAGCACGGTTGAGGCGTACGATGGTACCAATTGGAACTATGTCTCATCAATGAATACAGTAAGAAATGCATTTGGCATGGCAAGTTATAATAACAAAATTTATGCAGTAGGGGGGTATGGTGGGGCAGCTGTATTAAGTAGCTTAGAAATTTTTGATGGAAACAATTGGCGATATGGTACCCCCATGCCAACAGCAAGAAATTATATAGGTTTCAGTGAATACAAAGGTCTTTTATACGCTGTGGGGGGGGTGGATAATAATAATGTTACTTCATCCATCGTAGAAATTTATAATCCGGCAACGAATCAGTGGCAGTAGGGTAATGGTTAATGATTTTTTTTGTTTGAATTAGGATTTTTAGGATTATAGGATTTTTGGGGGGCTCTATGACGAAATGAGTGGGTAAGTTAGTTATATTTTATATTTGATTTCCGTTGAGGATATAGGCAAAACGCCCTCAGAGGAAGGGCGTTGCAAAACAAGGCGAATGAAGTGGCTATCGAAAATGGGCAGAGGCGAATATATCAAAGAAATCGAGTGGTAGCGAGGCTAAAATTGTAAAGAAGCAGGTAAGTTATATCTAATCGCTACCACTCGCTTTCTATATATCCGATGCTCTTCATTTTCGATAACGAAGAGAGCCGTAGTTTTGCAGTCCTTACCCTGCAGGCTTGATTTTTTCTTTGTTTCTTTCTTTTGTATCAAGACAAAAGAAAGAAACATAACATTATAAAATACCAAATTTAAAGTCATCAAACTTCTAACATTTTACCCACCCTTTTCGTTATAGAGCCGAAAAATGACATTATGAAATACCAAATTATTATCTTTAAAATCAATAAAGAAAAATAAAAATTATCGTTTTAAGGTGTAATTAGTTGATCATTAACCATTAATTAAGCCACCATCTTTGCGTCATAGAACCATAATTATTTAAGATGAGACTATTTAGCAAACGCAAAGAAATTGACACTGTTAATCCCAAGAAGTCCATCAGGGTACCATGTATGTCCGCTATCAGTGGTACAAACATATAAGCCACGGTTATCCGCAGCATTTCCAACTGCGATACCATTTGATGCAGATGAAAAAGAAACAGAAGTGATATTATAAACGCCATAGGTGCCATTAAATTGTTTTGCATTGGACCAAGTAATTCCCCCATCAGTAGTATAAGAATATAAACCACAGTTGAATCCAGAAGGGTTATCTATACTTTGGCCAACAGCTACACCGTTTGTAGGTGATGAAAAAGCAACTGAATAAATCCAACCAAATCCGCCACCAATTATTTTAGCTGGTGACCAAGTATGCCCCCCATCAATAGTATGGGAATAAGTGCCATTGCTTCCTACTAAAACACCATTTGTAGATGATGAGAATGCTACAGAATTAATGGATTGACCATTAAAACCATCAATATCATAAGCACGGGACCATGTATGTCCGCTATCAGTGGTATAAGAATAAACACCTTTATAACTTACACCTTCTATATCCTCAACACCCACGGCCACACCATTTGTAGGTGATGAGAATGCTACGGATGTAAACCAACTATCACCTTGAATAATATGTATGTTTGACCAAGTTTGCCCACCATCAGAAGTGAAAGCATACGCACCCGCATAACTTGACACACCATCATCACTATCACCTACTGCTACAGCATTATTAGCTGATGAAAAAACAACTGAAATAATATCATTTAATCCATTTATATTTTTAGCACTAGACCAAGTATGTCCGCTATCATTGCTACAAGCATATACGCCCTGCGTTTTACTGTATTCACCAGCCATGTACATACCTACCGCAATCCCATTCGTTGAAGACGAAAAAGCAAGTGCCTGAATATTATGAAATCCATTTATAACTTGACTATTAGACCAAGTTTGCCCCCCATCTACAGTATAGGAATAGTAACCGCCAAACCCCACTGCCACTCCAGTATGCGATCCAGCTACCAATGAGTTTTGCAAACGATTATTATCAATATTTCCTTTTGCAACATTCACCTCTTTTGTACATGAAATACAAATTGAAAAAATAATTAAAAATGATGGCCATATTTTTTTCATACCTTATTAATTTAATCGCAAAATTATTAATTTAATTGCAAAATTATTAATTTAATTGTAAACTTATTCTGCATGTAACTATACAGGGTATTTAAGGTGGGTTCTAAAAATTGTTTTTGGCTCTATGACGAAATGAGTGGGTAAGTTAGTTATATTTGATTACCGTTGAGCGTGTAGCCTAAACGCCCTCAGAGGAAGGGCTTTGTAAAACAAGGCGAACGAAGTGGCTATCGAAAATGGGCAGATGCGAATATATCAAAGAAAGCGAG
>JASGCP010000152.1 GCA_030053995.1 Phycisphaerales bacterium | reverse complement strand
TTGTTGTCTTGGATTAAGTATCCGGTAACCACCTAAAAATAAAATTTCATTTTGGTGGTATCAGCCATCTTTAAAAAAACAATTTTTAGAACCCACCTATAGACAAACTTAATAACGGGTAATGTATAGGTTGGTTTATTCAAATTTGAACTGTACCGTTTTCTAAGTTTAGTATGTGCTTAAATTCACACTGTGTTTTAACTATTCCTTAACAAACCTTATCTCTTTATTATTGTCTAAATGCATGTATTCTTTTTTATCACTATTATTTGTTTAAAGAATTTAACTTCGTAAATAATAAAAGTACAACTATGAAAAAAAAATCGTTAGACTTAGGTTCTACACTTTCTAGAAATGAAATTAAAATCGTTAAAGGTTCTGCTGGTTCTAACTTTGTAAAAGTTACCAAAGATAATTTGGTACAAGTCAATGGAGTTGGTGCAGATTATACCTGTTGTTCATATTACGTTCCCGACTATCATCGTGTTATTTGCCTTTTGATAGGTGGTCAATCGACATGTGCAGCTCCTTGTAGTGGTTGTTAAGATATCATTAGAAATTGAAAGTTGAAAATTGAGAATTGGCGGTTGCGTCCTTGCCCTTTAATGAAGATTGGACTAATGATTAATTATAAATTCAGGTAGTTACCATAAATAATCTGTCTAAGCCCCTTAATTCGTGTAATCCGTGATTCAGACAAACGAAAGATGACCTTTAAAAAACAATTTACTCTTCCTTTATTTTACCCACTCAATTCGTCATAGAGGCATATTTTCCTATTACCCTTACAACCTCTTAGCACATCAAAAAATGATTTAGTCTAATAGATACGGAAACCATAGAACAATTAAAAAAGATGTATTCTAGAATCCTATAAATTCTGAAAATAATTGTTTTATTTGCCTTGAACGAGCGTTAGATACGACAAAAAATATAATTTGAAACATTATCTAGCTAACTGGTTTAAACCATTTTTAAAAAATAGTTGCCATATTTTTAATGACAAATGATTTGTCAAAAAAAGTAGCTTTGTAAAATTATTAATCGATGTTTGCAGTCTCACTAATAGAATAATAGATGTGGATACAGTTATAATTATAATGAATAATATAATATGATGAAATTTTTAAGTAAAGTAGTTAATTTAAAATTTAATTTTTTAAATCATAATTTCAAAAATAGTAAATTCAAATTATTGGATGTTGGAGCAGGTAATCACTCGGCAACCCGAATAGTAGGGTTGTTTCCAAACTGCGAATATCATGGGTTGGATATGCAAAAAGAATATTCAAATGATGAAAATGATTTCGCAAAAATGACTTGTTTTTATGAATTAGATTTAACTAAACTTGATTACTCTACGATTCCCGACAACTATTTTGATGTTATATTAATGTCTCATGTTATAGAACATTTATATAATGGTGATAAAGTTTTACCAATACTGATAACTAAATTAAAGCAGGGGGGTATTTTTTACATTGAATATCCATCAAAAAGAAGTACGCGGTTACCTTCTATGTATGGAACTTTAAACTTTTACGATGATCCAACCCATGTGCGCATATATTCCATTGAAGAGTTAAAAATTATATTCGAAAGTTGCAATTGTACCGTTATGAAGAGTGGTATTAGAAGAAATTTTTATTACATTTTTGCAATGCCTTTAAGAATTATTGCAGCTATAATTAAACGACAACCAATTTCGGGGAATATTTTTTGGGATATTTTAGGATTTGCTGAATTTTTAAAGGTTAGGAAAAATTAGGGTCTATAACAAAATGAGTGGGCTTAATAATGTTTAATGGTCAACTAATTGCATCTTAAAACGATAATTGTTATTTTTCTTTATTGGTTTTAAAAATGACAATGAGCTTGGGTTTTACACTATTAAGAACTGAAGTAAAAAAATAAGGGGTGTTAAAACTAATTCGTTAGTTTATACTTTACATAAAATCATTAAAAAAAGCCTCCAATATTGAAGGCTTTTTTTAATGATTTTATGTGTGTCAATTTTTATATCGATCAATATTTTTCAGTCTCAATAGATATTAGATTTTTTCGGGTTTAGGTAATAATACTTTATGACTAAGTTTAAACTTACCCGTTTTAGCGTCCACATCCAGCAATTTCACTTTAAGTTTCTGCCCTTCTTTAAGAACGCCGTCCATTGTTTCCAATCGTTTCCATGAAATTTCACTAATATGGAGCAATCCTTCTTTTTTAGGTAAGAATTCTACAAAGGCACCAAATTCTTTAATTGATTTCACTACGGCATCATAAATGGTACCCACTTCAGGAACGGCAACGATACCTTTTATTTGTGCCAATGCTTGTTCCATACCTTCTTTTCTTGCTGAGAAAATGCTCACTTCGCCTGTTTCGCCTACTTCTTCGATATTAATAGTTGTACCTGTTTGTTTTTGGATATCTTGAATTACTTTACCTTGTGGACCGATTATAGCACCAATAAATTCCTTCGCCACAATAATTTTTTCCATTCGTGGCGTATGAGCTTTAACTTCACTTCTCGCTTGTGGCATACAAGCATACATAGCATTTAGAATATGAAGGCGTCCTTTTTTAGCCTGTTCAAGTGCTTCACGCATTACGGATGCACTAAGACCATCAATTTTAATATCCATTTGCACACCACAAATACCATCACGCGTACCGGTAACTTTAAAATCCATATCACCGAGATGATCTTCGTCCCCTAAAATATCAGAAAGGATAGCATATTTATTATCTTGACTATTTGTAATTAAACCCATAGCGATACCGGCAACATGTTTTGGCATAGGTACACCTGCGTCCATTAAAGCCAGAGAGCCTGCACAAACAGTAGCCATAGAAGACGAGCCATTTGACTCTAAAATATCACTAACCACGCGAATAGTATAAGCATAATCATTACCGGGCAACATTTGCTTTAAAGAACGCATAGCCAAATTACCATGTCCTACTTCGCGTCTGCCTGGTCCGCGCATAGGTTTTACTTCACCTGTAGAAAAAGGTGGGAAATTATAATGTAAGATAAAAGGCACATAATTAGAAGTTTGTGCAGTCTCAATTAACAACCGATCAAGTGGTGTTCCGAGTGTAACACTTGTTAAAGATTGTGTTTCACCTCTTGTAAACAAAGCGGATCCGTGTGGTGACGGTAAATAGTCAACTTCCATAGCTAGCGGTCTTATTTCATCTAACTTTCTGCCGTCCAAACGAACGCGTTTATTCAAAATAACAGAACGAACAATCTCCCATTGTAAGTCATCATAATATTTAGAGGCTAAGGATTTTGTTTCATCTTCAACATCAGCGCCGAAGCTATCGATCAATGATTTTTTAAGATTATCAAAGGCGTCTGTTCGTTCTTCCTTTTGACTGGGTGTTGTTGCTATTTGTTCAATTTTTGCTTTACAAGCATCGGCCACTTTTTTCTTTAAACCTTCATCTTGAACAGCGGGTGTATAAGTCCGATTAGCGGTAACACCTTTTAGTTTTCGCAATTCCAACTGTGCATTAATTTGCAATTTAATAGCCTCGTGTGCTTTCAGGAGTGCTTGCAATAAGTCATCTTCACTACATTCTTTAGCATCACCTTCTACCATCATAAGATTCTTAGCTGTAGCACCCACAATAAAGTCCATGTCTGCATTTTCCAATGCTTCGCGTTTAGGATTAATAATAAATTCCTTATTCACGCGTGCGACACGAACTTCAGAAATAATTTCTTTAATAGGAATATCGGACACGGCTAAAGCGGCAGAAGCAGCAAGACAAGCTAGTGCATCAGGCGCAATTGAGGGGTCAGACGATATAAGTGTTACAAGAACCTGAACATCACAAAGATAATCATCAGGAAACAAGGGGCGCAAAGCTCTATCTATTAATCTACTAATTAAAACTTCATAATCACTAAGGCGCCCTTCGCGTTTAAAAAAAGAGCCGGGAATCCTACCTGCTGATGCAAATTTTTCCTGATAATCAACAGTTAAAGGAAAAAAAGACTGTCCTTCCTTAGGTTCTTTATTAGCAACCACGGTAGCTAATAAAATACAATTACCTTGACGCACGGTTACAGAACCATCAGCCTGACGGGCTAATTTACCTGTTTCGATTGTTATTTCATCTTGATTAGGGAGTGTAAACGATACTTTTACTGGTTTTTGAAACATATAAGAATTAATATTTTAATTAAAGATTGACCAAGCAGGACTGTACAAAACAGACCATCAATAGCTGTTTGTGGTTTATCAAGGATTCCATAGAAAATGATAAACAGGCATAATTATTTAATGCCTAATAAATTTATTTTCTAAGTCCTAATTTTTCTATAAGGGCACGATAACTAGTAAGGTTAGACTTATGTAAATAAGTTAACAATCTTTTGCGTTGTCCCACTAATTTCATTAAGCCTCGATGGGTAGCGAAGTCCTTCTTAGCCACACCCAAATGGGCGGTAATCATAACAATTCTTTCACTAAGATTAGCAATTTGTCCTTCTATAGAACCTGTATTATTTGCTTTTTTTCCGTATTGTTTAAAATTGGCTACTTTCTTTTCTTTTGTTAAATGCATTCTGTTTTAAATTTTTTATAATGTATCGTGCAAAGTTAATATTTTTTTTCAATTCATTCATTATTTCAATAGATTAAATTTTGTTATCGTATCCACCCGCACGGCACAATGGTTCAGTATTCAAAAAGATGGGCTCTATGACGAAAAGGGTGGGTAAAATGTTAGAAGTTTGATGACTTTAAAAA
>JASGCP010000021.1 GCA_030053995.1 Phycisphaerales bacterium | reverse complement strand
GTAATAAATCCTTTTTTAGCTTCCTCAAAATCTTTTCTCAAAAAATCTTCTCACAAAAAACTTAGTAATGCCAAAAAAATAATACCTTTACACAATTATTAACCGAGGTTTTGCAAACCTCTCTGTAAAAATATAAAACTATGAAACAAAAATCGTTAAAATTAGGTTTAGTATTAACAAGGAATGACTTAAGGTCTGAAGCATTGCAAAGAATAAAGGGAGGGTATAAATGTGATGCATGCGTTGGTTTTGCTACTAATCATACTTTTTGTAAGAACAAAAACAATCCTGGAGTTGTAAAATGTTGTGGGGAATCACCAGATACTTATACAATAGATGGGCAAAGTTATTATGGTTGTTATTCTAACAGTACAGGATGTGATCCTCAAGGAAGTATACCATCCGCCGTATGTGTGTGCGGTTATGTTTGGAATCCACATTTGTGCGTTTAATTAAGGGGGGTTCTAAAAATTTAACAATTTGATTTTCAATTAATTGTACTATATTTGTGGCATAAAAACAAGAGATATATGTCACAAAAGTTTAAAGTTAGTGGTAATAGAGTTTTTTTTGACAATGATTTGCAACTAAAAAGATTATCAATGATTGGTAATCCATTAGAAGCAATAAGTAAGGTGCTTGACTTTGAAGAATTTCGAGCGTTATTAGAAAAGGAGTTGCTTAACACTAAGAAAAAAAATAGAGCTGGTGCTCGTCCTTATGATTATGTGATGATGTTTAAAATCATAATCCTACAACGGTATTACGGCTTAGGCGACCAACAAGTAGAATATCAAATTATATATAGAATTAGCTTTAAAAATTTTTTAGGGTTATCCTCAGGCGACAAAATTCCAGATGAGAAAACGGTATGGGCATTTAGGGAAGAGCTAACACAATCAGGGTTAATAGAAAAACTTTTCGAACACTTTACATCGTTTTTAGAGAAAAAGGGATTGATATTTGAAGAAGGGAAAATAATTGATGCAAGCTTTACCTTAGCACCGCGACAACGCAATACAAAAGAGGAGAATGAAATAATTAAAGAAGGGAAAGGTGACACTTTGTGGAATGATAATCTTCATAAAAAAAGTCATAAAGATATAGATGCACGCTGGACAAAGAAGCACGGTGAAACTTTTTTTGGCTATAAGAACCATGCCAAAGTAGACAATAAACCCAAACTGATAAATAAATTCGCCGTTACTTCAGCAGAAGTGCATGATTCGCAAGTGCTCAATGAACTGTTGGATGAAAAAGATGCAGGACAAGATATTTATGCCGATAGTGCTTATACCGGACAAGAGGCTGAAAAAACAATTAATGAAAAAAAGATGAACAATGAAGTGCATGAAAAGGGGTATAGAAATAAACCATTAACCGATGAACAAAAAAAGAGCAATCAAAAAAAGTCAAAAATACGAGCTCGAGTAGAACATGTATTTGGCTTTATGGAACAGAGTATGAATGGATTGTTTTTAAAGTCGGTCGGGAAGGTGCGGGCAAAAGGCATCATCGGATTGATCAACTTGACTTACAACATGTTTCGATATGAACAACTAGTGCGATTAAATATTGTCGAAGTGCAAAAATGATGAAAATAATTGAAAAAATATGTATAAACACACATTTCTACTCGCTCAATGGTTTATTTCATTGCTTTGTTGTCTTGGATTAAGTATCCGGTAACTACCTAAAAATAAAATTTTATTTTGGCGGTATGAGCCATCTTTAAAAAAACAATTTTTAGAACCCACCTAAAATTAAACACCCAACCAATTTCGTGGATGCAAACACAGTTCATGCAATTGAGATTCGGGTGAATGCGGTTCAGGTTGATAGTCATAAACAAAACGAGCGGTTGGTGGCAAACTCATAAGGATACTTTCAGTTCGCCCATTAGTTTTTAAACCAAAAGTAGTACCTCTATCGTGTATTAAATTAAATTCTATATATCGCCCCCTGCGAATTTCCTGCCAAAATTTATGTTTACTGTCAAACGGTGTTTCTTTTCTACGATGTACAATAGGCAAATAAGAAGGTAAAAAAGATAAAGAATTGGCTATCGTAAAATCTTGCCAATAATTAATTGGATATGCTTGACTCCCGCGCAGATAGTCGTAAAATACCCCCCCAATACCGCGGGCTTCATTTTGACGATGCTTATTAACAAAATACTCATCACATTGTTTTTTAAAAAGCGGGTACCACTGATGTGCATATCCATCACAACAATTTTTTAAAGTTGTGTGAAAGTGAATAGCGTCCTCTTCAAATAAATAATAAGGAGTTAAATCTGTACCGCCTGCAAACCATTGGTCAACAATTTGATTATTAGTATCATAAGCCTCAAAGAAACGAAAATTAGCATGCACGGTAGGCACAAAGGGATTGTACGGATGAATAACGATTGACAGTCCGGTAGCAAAGAAAGAATCGCCTTGTATATGCAACATATCTTTCATAGCGCTTGTTATAACACCGTTGATTTTACTAATATTAACGCCTGCCTTTTCAAATACTTTACCGTTAGACAGTACACGCGTATGACCGCCGCCGCCTTCTGTACCTCTTGTCCAATCATCGTGCCTAAAAACTGCCACCCCGTCAACTTCTTCTAAGGCGGTACAAATCTTTTTTTGTAATGCTACAAGATGATCAGTAAATTCATTTTTCTGTATTATTGGCGTTGTCATGATTATGCGGTTTTTTAACTACTTGATATGGGTCAGGATTAGCTATTTTACGTTCAGAATTAATAATATCTTTCTTTATTTTTTCATACATAGAATGATTACCAAAAGATAAACTGGCCATCTCAGCAATAATAGCCGCTGCCATCAAGGCAAAAACAACGGTACTACCGTTAGACATTTCGAGCACCAGAATAGCCGCTGTAAAAGGTGCACGGATAATACCCGTAAGAAAGCCCACCATGCCAACCAGCATCATCAAATGCAAAGCATCAGCGGTGAGGTTAAACCAAGTACCCGTGATATTACCGATAGAAGCCCCGATAGCAAGCCCGGGTGCAAAAAAGCCACCGGCACCGCCCGTACTACTTGCAACAATTGGCGGAATTAATCGTTGTAAAAATAATTTATAAGATGATACATGCAACTCATCGAAAAGCATGTGTGCCATCAATTCTTTCCCCGAACCAATACAATTCGTACCCAGAAAATAAATAAAGCAAGCAGTAATCATACTAGCAGAAAGAATCCATATAAGATGATGCTTAGTCCGTTTTAGTTTTTGCTTCTTTTCTATTAGTCTATAAATAATTTGACAAATACCGGCACCAAAAAATCCTGATATAAAAGCTGTAAGAACAACAATAAAAAAAGTTTCGATGGTAAAAGTACTAATCTCTGGTTTTCCTAAATAAAGATAACTACCCATAATACCGCGCGATGCTAGCCCGGCGATAATAACAGAAGTAAACAAGTAAGTACGATAATGCACAAATTTGAATTTTGAAAATTCCTCAACCGCAAATACGATACCACCGAGTGGGGTATTAAATGCTGCTGCTAGTCCTGCCGATGCCCCGGCAATCAAGATATTAATATTAGGGATATAAGGCCAATAAGCAGGCAAACGCTTTTGTACCCATCGAAATATAGAAGGTGCTATTTGCAAAGTAGGTCCCTCTGGTCCCATGGCCGCACCACCGATGATCATTAAAAAGCTAGATAGTACCTTAAAAAAAACAACCTTCAAATTTAAAAATTTATCGACTAAATATTCTTCATGCTTAATATTACTAGATTCAACAGCAACAAACATTTGTGCGTTACCGCTACCACCGGCTGGGGGACACCATTTCATGATCATACCACACCCAAACAGAAAAGCCAGTGGTGATAAAACAAAAATAAACAACGGGTATATATGCAAAAAAGCAGCTATATGATCCTCTATGTAACTATAGGTCACCGAGTAACCGACAACAAAAATACCGGTAATAAAAGAAGCCACCCAAAAAGGCAAGGATATCAAGATTAGATTTCGTGCTCTTTTATTTTCAAACACCGTTATCAAACCACTAAACAATTCGATAATTTTTGCTTTTAAAGATTTCATATAGGTGCTTTACTATAACTTGGTATATTGTGCTTCAACAAATGCAACTAACGCTTGAATATGCTGTGTATCAAATGAAAATTGAACCCCCGTTTGCTCGAATAATGTAGGCAGGGGGGCGGTCCCGCCCAATGATAAACCGGCTACAAACTGCTCAATAGTTTTTGAAGGATTATCAAGATAATGTTTCCAAATCCCAATAGCTCCTAACTGTGCTATTGCATATTCTATATAATAAAAGGGCACTTCAAAAATGTGAATATACTTTTGCCATGATATAGAATAAAAATCTTCCAATCCGTCTAAAGATAGGTTCGCCGGCGTATATTCGGCAACCAATTTACACCAATGATTTTTTCTTTCAAGAGCGGTATGATTGGGATTTTGGTAGAGCCAATGTTGAAACTCATCTACTTGAGCTATTCCCGGCAAAATAGTAATCACGCGTTCTAACAAATTTTTCCGAGCACGCATGAGATCATTTTTATCACTAAAAAACACTTGCCATTGGCTCATGCTTAGCAGTTCGAGCGACATACTAGCTACTTCGCATATTTCTATGGGCGGACTTTTAAACGCATACAGGTCTAATTTATTGAGTAAAAAAGAATGGATAGCGTGTCCGCCTTCATGCATCATCGTAACCATATCATTGAACGATTGCGATATGTTCATAAAAATAAAGGGCACCCCTGTTTCAGGTAAAGAACAATTATACCCGCCTGGAGCCTTACCTTTTCGGCTTTCTAAGTCAAAATTACCGGATTTATTTATGCGATCAAGACATTCCCCAAAAAATGGTGTAATGGCTGTAAAGCATTGAATAGATTTATCAATTAAATCGGCGCTTGATTGAAAGGGTATTAGAGGCTCTTCATTATTGGGGATGCCATCTAAATCCCACGGTCTTAGGATTGATAAGTTTAGTCTTTTTTTCTTTTCTTCATAAATAGTATAGACCAACGGGATAATATGTTTCTTAACAGCTCGATGAAATTCAACACAGGATTCAGGGGTATAATCATAACGCCCCAATTCTTTAAATCGGTATGCGATATAATTATCAAAGCCGGCATTATTAGCAATGGTATGCCTTTTTTGAACTAAATGACTTAAAAGTTCGTCTAAGGCTAATTCATCTTGCTTGCGTCTTTCTTGAATCAAATAGTAAACTGTTTGTCTTGCTACTGGATCAGCCGACTCCAAGAATTGCGATGCCTGTTGTATCGTATAAGATTTATCTTGATAAGAAACCATTTGTTGACCTTGTATGGCTGCAAATTTCATCTGCATCAAGCTCAGTTCAGATTGCAAAGGGATATTTTCTTCTCTAAACAATTCGATACTATTTTTAATGTTTTTAAGATAGATTGCATAATTATCTTGAGGCAACGCACTTGTAAAAGGACAATCGTTTAACTTTCTATTCAACAAATTGGACAAGGGGGCTAATTTAGGCTGTATTTCGCGAAGCACAAATTCAAAAGCGGCGGACAATTCTGTATTATCTGTCTGGCGGGTATAATTGATATATTTTCTTGATATCAACTCGGAAGAAACTGTTTCTAATTCGCTTAAATGATTAAGCCATTTTTTTAAATCACTCAATGAATTGATAGGTCGGTTAATTAATTCTGTAAACAAAGATTCTGTGGATTCCCATTTTGTTATGTCAAAATCACTTGGGCAATAGTTCCTATTAAAGACATGCTCGGTGGTAGCTTTTTTTAACATAATTTCATTTTTTAGGTTTGCAAAGATACAACTTAATTCCAAAAACATAGATAGGTTTTTGCCTTCGATTCCCCCGCCCCAAAAAAACAAAAATTATACGCCCCCCTTGCTTTTATACCGCACCATTAACCATTATAAGCGGTTTATACTTTGATCAATATCTTTAATCATTTTATCGATAGCTTTAGACAACTTCATTTTTTCATCATCAGACAGTTGTTTTTTCATAAACTGTAAAACTTTCTGTTGCTCTTGTAAGTTAAGGACGGTTTCTTTGAGCACCTGATTGCTATGCACTAATTTTTTATTTTGTTGCACGAGCATATTATTCCGGTGCGATAATTTATCAATTTGCTTGAATAAATCATGCAAACATGTTACTAATGACTCTATATCATTAATCATACGATACGCAATTAAAACTAACCAGGTACGCGGGATATATATTTTTGTATATCTTTAATTTGTGCCACCACCTGTTCAGTTTCAGGCTTACAAGCTTTTGCTTTTCTAAAAAAATCCTTTGCTGCACGGAACTCTCTTTTGTTCATCATAACCTGGCACATACCTAAAAATGCAACGGCTTGACTTTCTTTATCTGAAATACCTAATCGGATAGCGGCTCGTAAATATGTTTCAGCATTTTTCATATCGCCCTTTTGCATAGACATCATCGCCAATTGTAATTTATTAGCCCCCTCAGCTTCAGGAATTGGTGATCCTAACTCATTACTCTTCTTCAAGTGTTTTTCTGCACTGGTGAAATCCTGCTTCATCATAGCTAAATTTCCTTTTAAGGTATAATAGGTTGATCGAATAGGCTTAATTAACAAATTGGGAAAACGAATACCTTCCATTATTTTTTCAACTTCTTCAATTCGTCCTTGCTCCATAGGTTCTTGAATAAGCCTTAAAGGACCAATTAAAAAATGAGACACAATTCCTATCAACGCTATCAAGTATAATGGGAAAACAGGCCAAAAACCACTAACGGTTACATTCAATATTACGCCCAATACGAGCACCGCTAAACTTAAATAAAGTCTATATCTAATTATAAAACAATAAAATTTCATACTTACTTAATTGGGTTCCGTTATAAAAAAATTAAAAATCAAATAAAAGCAGTTTTGCAAAGTTATTGAAAAAAATAGAGTAAATAATAATTTGTTAAGACCAATACCTATTTTATACCTAAATTTGCAACCTGTATTATTTGTTTAATATTAATTTATTAGAAACCCATATCCCCGCTCAATTAAACGACATGAAAAAGTACGCATACCAATATACTTCCCGCCTCTTTGATGCTATCGAATACAACTTGAACAATGCACCCAAAAATGATATGCTATCAAAGAAAGAAAATGGAGCATGGCGATCTTATAGTTCGCAAGAAGTATATGATACCATTCAAAACATATCAGCTGGTTTACTAGAAATGGGCATAAAGGGAATTGTTGGCAACCCGGAAGGTAGCGATAAAGTTGCCATTATTGCCCAAAATGCACCTGAATGGATTATGATCGATATAGCCGTGCAACAAACAGCAGCTATTCTGGTTCCCTTGTACCCAACAACGAGCGATGCTGAAATACAACACATTTTAAACGAATCGCAAGCCAAAATTATTTTTGTAGGTGATCAGAATCTTTATAAAAAAATTAGCGAACTACAATCCCAAATTCCTTCTCTACAACATATTTTTTCAATAGCTACCGGTGGTGTTAACAACTTAACTAATCTTATTCAAAAAGGAGCAACCATTGATAAACAAGCATTGACGGTGCTTAAACAATCAATACCCGATTCACATGTAGCAACGCTTATTTATACTTCAGGCACAACGGGACTACCCAAGGGGGTTATGTTAACACATAAAAATATCTTTAGTAATGTATTTGCCGTAAAAGAAGATTTACCCATTGTTAACAATCCTAATCTTCATGTACTTAGTTTCCTACCGCTGAATCATATTTTTGAAAAAATGGCTACTTATGGTTATCTATTTAGTTTTTATTCAATCCACTATGCCGAATCTTTAGATAAATTAGGAGAAAATATATTAGAAGTTAGACCGGATATTATTACCGTTGTTCCCCGACTCTTAGAAAAAATTTATGCGAAAATTTTAGCTAAAGGTGCGACCCTAAGAGGGATAAAAAAGAAATTGTTTTTTTGGAGTTTACAATTAAGTACACAATTTCAACATGATACTACGGTTAGTTTTTGGTATCAAATACAATTATTCATTGCTCGTAAACTTGTTTTTAGTAAATGGCGTGCAGCTTTAGGTAATAATATTAAATATATTGTTTGTGGTGGTGCCCATGCTCCTGAAATAGTGTTACGGGCATTTGGGGCTGCAGGAATAAAAATTATTGAAGGATATGGTATTACAGAAAACAGCCCGATCATTACTTGTAATCGTTTGAGTTATAAAAAAAACTTGATTGGCACCGTTGGGCAATCATTGCACCATCAACAAGTTAGATTAGCAGAAGACGGCGAGATATTGGTGAAGGGCGACTCCGTAATGATTGGGTACTATAAACATCCTGAGCTCAATGAACAGGCTTATACTACAGATGGCTGGTTAAAAACCGGCGATATTGGTATTTGGGAACAACCTGACTTTTTAAAAATTACTGGACGCAAAAAGGAACTTTTTAAAACAAGTGGTGGCAAATTTGTTGCTCCTAATGTTATTGAAGAGATATTCAAGAATAACCCTATGTTTGAACAAGTAATGGTTATTGGGGAGAACCGTAAATTTGTATCAGCCCTCATTGTACCTGATTTTGCATATTTAACAACCCTCAAAATTAAAAATATAGCGATGTTCTCGGCAGGGAAAAAAGTACAGCATAAGACGGACCGTCTCATGAATAATACGAAATTCTCAAATCATTATCTGATTAATGACACATTCATTATGAAGTCTATCCACGAAACAATTGAACATATCAATACCCAGCTGAATCATGTTGAACAAATCAAGAAATATGTTATTTTAGAAAATGTGTGGACTAGCGAAAGCGGTGAAATGACGCCTAAATTAAGTATGCGCCGAAAAATTATTGAGGATAAATACAAAACACAAATTGAAGCAATGTACCAAGATGATTTTCATGATTAGTGGGGGGTATCCATCAAGAAAATAAAATAGTAGATGAACGAAATATTACAACCGACCATTCCCCTTATACTTGATATTGTATATCCAACTACATTCTGCTCGGCACGTCAATGCCAAGAATACCCATGCCCTGTGCAATAGCTACACTGGTTATACTACAAATAGCCAATCGAATAGTTTTGGATTCTATTGTACTAGCTTGTAAAATAGGAACTTCTGCGTAAAATGAATTAAAGGATTTAGCTACTGTAAATAAATAGGTACATAAAATTGATGGGCTATAGGATTCCCTGGCGCCCTGTACGATACTTACAAATTGTTCAAGCAACAAACAAATATTTCTTTCTACCGTTGATAGCGGTTCTGTTTGCATGAAAGGCTGTTTATGCAAGTTATGCTCTTGTGCTTTTCTAAGGATACTTTGTATGCGTGCATAAGTATATTGTATAAAAGAGGCAGAAAAACCATTAAAATCAATGCTTTCTTCAGGATTAAAAATGATTCGTTTTTTGGCATCTACACGCAACAAAAAAAAGCGCAGGGCACCCATACCAATAATTTCATGCAGTTTTTTTAATTCCTCGCTTGAAAATTCATTGGTCTTTCCTAATTCTTTTGTTTTTTGCTCGGCAACGGTAATCATTTCAGCAATAATATCATCAGCATCAACCACGGTTCCTTCGCGGCTCTTCATTCTACCAAAAGGTAATTCTACCATCCCATAACTTAAATGTTCTATTCCTTGAGCAACGGGTAAATCTAACTTTCTACAAATCAATTGTAAAACTTGAAGATGATAGTTCTGTTCATCACCAATAACATAAATACTTTTATCGGTTGGAAAATCTTGGTATCGTTTTTGTGCTAACCCAATATCTTGTGTTATATAAACTGAAGTCCCATCTTTTCGTATCAATAACTTTTCATCTAATCCTTCAGCGGTTAAATCCACCCAGATACTCTTATCATCTTTTATAAAAAATATTTTTTTGTTAACCCCCTCTTGAACAAGCGACTTACCCAGCAGATATGTTTCACTCTCAAAATAAATTTTATCAAAACAAGTACCTATTTTTTTATAGGTTTCATCAAAGCCCTGATAGACCCAGTTATTTAATTGTCGCCATATTTCTAAAGTTTTAGGGTCTTTTTGTTCCCATTGTAGTAACAAATTCTTCGCTGCTTGCATGGATGGGGCAAATTCTTCCGCTTCGTCTGCACTATATCCTTTGTTCATTAATTCTTTTTTCTCGGCTTGTAGTTGCTTATTAAACTGCACATAATAATCTCCTACAAAATGATCCCCCTTTTTATGAGATTGCATGGGCGTAGTACCTGATCCGTAGTCCATCCAGGCAAGCATACTTTTACAAATATGAATACCGCGATCGTTGACAACACAAGTAGTAACAACTTTATTGCCGGTAGCTTTTAATAAGTTCGTTATGGTTTGCCCTAAAAAATTATTGCGTAGGTGCCCTAAGTGTAAAGGTTTGTTGGTATTCGGCGAGGAGTATTCGACCATATAAGTGCATTCTTTCTCGTTCGCTAAATTAAATTTTTGATCAAGCGTAGTCTGTTTTAAAAATCCAATCCAAAAAGAGTCGGCGATGATTAAATTGAGGAATCCCTTAATAACATTAAAAGAAATAAAAATATGGGGATGCTTTTCTTGTAAAGCCAAGCCTAATCGTTGTCCTATCTTTTCGGGGTTTTCGCGTAACTGTTTAGCATAAGAGAAGGTTACTAAAGAATAATCCCCTTCATGCGGTGCGGCGGTGTTTGTTACATTGATTTGTGCCCCCTCGGTGTTTAGATTGTAAAAATTATGTAATAGTTCCGATACTTCATCCTGAATAAAATTAATCAAGCTCTTCATAAAAAGTTAAATGTGGCGAATAAAAAAAGTGCACGGTACAAATATATTTAAGTATTAGCTAATAAAATGTTTAACTTTGTAATTTGAGGGTTACCATGAAAAAACTATTTTATAAGTGCATTGATTTAATAACGGTCTTAATTGATTTTTTCTACCCACTATTTGGCTGGTTATTTTCAATACAAATGTACCGTTATGCTGTTTGCGGTTCAATTAATTGTATAACCAGTATTGGTGCCTATTTTATAGGTTTCCATTATGTTTTTAGAGAACATTCTGTTCATATTTGGAACAATATTTATTTGTCAGCTCCTATTGCTGCCGACTATTTATTTGGGCTCTGGATATCTTTCCCTATTGGATTTATGCTCAACAGATATGTCGTGTTTCAGGATTCTGAACTTAAAAAACATATACAATTATACCGCTATTTTTTAGTTACGGTCAGCACCTTAATGCTAAACTATGTAATACTAAAAATATCCGTTGAAAAGTTGCATATTTTCCCAACTTTTGCTAAAATCATTACTGTTCTTGTATTAATTTTATATAGTTATCTATTACAAACAAAATATTCGTTTAAATAGTTTTGATAAGAAAATTAATGTTTCCATGATGAAATGAGTGGGCTTAATAATGTTTTAATGTTCAACTAATTGCACCTTACAACGAGATTTTTTATTTTTATAAGGTCGTTTTTTATAAATATCACCTTTAAAGCCAATGAAAGATTACTCACTACTTTTCTTTGTCAGCAGAAGGGGTCGGCGTAGCACCAAGCATGGTTAAATAAGCATTATGATTATGATGCCAAGCTATGTAATGACCAAAATCAATAATATTAGTAATAACGGCTGGGACTTTAAAATTTGCAGGCGATACGGTGTTCATGCCCAAGTTATGGTTCTTTTGAATAGACCCATATAAAGCGGTATAAACAATATTTGATTTTGCAAGTGCATTGCATACTGGTTTAACAATTAGAGACAATTCCTTATACAAAGAAGGCGTAGTAGGATACCCATACATATTAGGGGTTGTTCCTATAGCACCCAACGAGTCTACCATTAAGGGTATCTCATCTTGCTGAATTGAATAATTATTAAAACACTGTAAGCCAACAATCCCTTCACCAATTTGTTGTAAATTGTCCATGTAATTGATCAGACTTTGTGTTCCAAATGATGGCAAAGCGAAAGTATATAGGTAAATATTGATAGGCAAATTACCATTGAGATCATCTTTATTCGTTTTTACACCATACATTTTTGATATACTCTTTAATTCATCAATGCTTTGAAAAAGCATTTGTGCGTAAAGAACAGCAACCGCAGCACCTTGGCTATGTCCCGTGAAATAAAGATTAAGCGGTAATCTACCCTCGCGAGCCGCCCGCTTATATGCGTCTATTAAAAAAGATTTAATAGTAGAACCTACCAATGTACTATGAATATCTACGGCATTATGATACAATATGGTTGCGTCATTTAACCCTTTAGAAACCAAAGGTTTATCATGATGTTGATTAAGATAATTTAAGTTAGCAAAACACATGGTGCTTAATTGACCAATATTTAAGTCGAATAAAATATTATGTAAGTCTGAACTCGTGCCACCAAAAGCAATAGCATAAGTACTTTTTTTAGGATCTTGAGCATATTGCGTAATCAAACAGCATTCCTTGTAGTTCTCTTTTGATAGTTCATCTAACCATACCAGTTCCCAGTCCCCCTTAGTTGCAAAACTCGTGTTTTTTAAATAATTGACAAGCTCTTGTCGATCGCTCATCGATTTTATTTCATCACAAAGACTTGATAAGGTCATGGTAACTTGGGCAGGGTTATAAGCATTTTCTATTGACTTAGTAGTAGGGTTTGTATTGGTAGGATTAACAGCAATCGGATTGGTTTTGGTACAAGATATAAAACAGATACGAATAATGAAAATTAAAACAATTACTTTTAGCGTTTTATTTTTGTTCATGTTGTGCATACTTTTTAAAAAATGGTTACTTGAATTTCTTACAATAATGTTTTAAATAAATGTTGCGAAGGTACAAAAAAGTGTCTATAAAATATTATTTTTGTAGCAAATAACAAGGTTTGTTATCTATAAATGATGCTCTATGACGAAATGAGTGGGTAAAAATGTTAGAAATGAATTGGTTTTTAAAACTACAATTTGATACTTTATAGGCATTACTAATTTTGTGTGAGAAGATTTTAAAGAAAAGATTTTGAGGAAGCTAAAAAAGGATTTATTACTAAAAAATAAACATAGGTATATTACCTTAAATGTTTTTAAACTTTCTATAATTCAGTCAGAATGATTTTATAAGCGATAAAAAGAAATAGGCTAAATCATTTTTTAAGGTGCTAAGAGGTTTTATTAATGGGTAATTGGGTAGAACCTTTAAATGTTTTTTCTTTTGTCTGAACCGTGATTTATATGATTAAATGATTGGCATGATTGTTCTTTTTTCTTAATCACGGATACACGCATTGCTAAGTCCCCCAGATATATGACTATTGATCTTTTTTGAAATTTATTTTTTGCCATCAATTGCCTCCAGATTTATATAGAGGAAAAATAAATTTAATAAAAAAGGTAGAGACGAGGCATGCCTCGTCTCTACCTTTTTTGACAACTATTTCATCGTTTGAATTATAGCGTTTAATGTTTGCCCTCCCCAACAGCACAAATAAAAAAAATCACCCATTTATTTCGTTAGAGAGCCTTTTTTCATTGTTTAGCATTTAATCCTACTGCTCTTAGCACCTCAAAAAATGATTTAGCCATTTTCCATTTTTTTGGTATAACCTTGGAAAACTAAAAAATTAGGTACATTTATGTCCATCCGATGAATCATAACAATAACAGGGCCATGCAGTAGCTTGACTAGAGCTACAACCAACATGCGGACCAGCTAGTACATAACAATAACCTACAGTTACGTAGGTACAACATTTAAAGTCACCATTAGGCATTTGGCAAAAATCTCCACAAGCTTGCTTAGCAGAACCACAAGTTGTGCCACCCATAACACGCAGATTTTTCAAAGATTCATTAGACAAATCATTTCTTTTTATAATACTACCTAAATATTGATACTGCTTTTTCATTTTATTTTATGGTTTAAAATATTAATTAATTGACAAATTATGTCCATCTACACTTTTTTTATGTACTTCGCTTAAGAATAGAGCCTAATTGATTTTTAATTATTTTTGTATTTTGAGGGTTAACAAATCGGTGAATAATAATTTTTAGGGTACTTTTTATATCTGATTAGTTATAAAACTTTAATAATACTATAATACTGATGAACACGAGTCTTCTTGTGCCCCCCACGGTCTGAAATATTTAAATAGATACAGCACTCACAACCATAGACACTACTACCACAAATAGCACAAGCAAACGGAGGCGATCCCCCCTGATTTGCTACCACCAATTGCTATCTTCACACACTCTTATCTTGATAAGAAAATTCCTAAATTCAAAAAAATCCGCTTCATTTTTTATTTATTTTAATATTTAGACTTGAAAACTGTCCGCAAGTTAAATTTTTTTTTTAATAAATAAAAAAAGATGAGAGTATAAAAATGTTCTATGACGAAATAAACTGGTAACTTAGCCTACTCTTTTTTATAGTCTCTCATAGACAAAAAAAATAATCTTCAACTTACGCTAAAAAAGAATATCAACTGCCTATATTTTGCCTCAACCTTTTCACTCTATAACTAGAATAGCTTCTAAAAATAGAAGCTATTCTTAAAAAAACATAATTTAACTTAGGTCAATTGCTATCCTTTCATTTCATCAATAGATAAATATTCTTTACTGCCATTGATTTGTTGCAGGATTATAAATTTCAACGGTAGACAGGGGCGCAGGATTGCCACTCGCATCGGTGGTATCGCCACCTACCAAATAGACCATATTGTTATATACTGCAGCTGCTAAAGATGCTCTAGGTGTTGGCATAGGCGTACCAAATGACCAATTAGTTCCATCGAAAATTTCTATACTGTTCTGATAATTATAATTTGTATCATAACCTCCAAACGCATACAATTTATTGTCGTAAGCTGCCACCGCTAATCTTTCTCGTCCTATATTCAATTTTTGAGGAGCGTTAACCCAGCTTGTTCCGTTGAAATACTCTACGGTATTAAAAATAGTAACACTGCCACTACTACCGCCTCCTACTGCATAGATTTGATTATTGTAAACACCTACGCCCAAGGAATTCCTTGCTGTGTTCAACGATGCAGGCGACAATGTCCATGTTGTTCCATTAAACACTTCTACGCTATTAAGTGCTCGATTATTATCATACCCGGCGATTGCATAAAGCTGACCGTTATAATTTACCAAACCGAATGAAGACCGTGGCGTATCTAATATTTGCTCAGAAGTTGTCCATGTTGACCCATTAAAATATTGAACGCTATCGAGTGCATAACCAATACCAGTACTATTAAAACCGGCAACTGCGTATAAATTATTATTAAATGTTGCTAGTCTTACCCCTATAGTTGCTATATTCATTGGTTGTGCATTAGCCCAAGTAGTCCCATTAAAAACTTCTACGCTATTCAAACCATTATCGCCGTCATTCGTTCCACCCGCTGCATAAATTTTCCCATTATAAACAGCCAAACCTAATGCTTCTCTTGGCGTATTCATATTAATAGGATTTCTTACAGTAAAGTTGTTAGTAAAACTGTCAAGAACCGTACCATTGGCATTCATACCTACTACTTTCCAATAGTATTTAGTAGCATAACTAAGGTAAGGCGATGTTGTACCGCCATCAGGCGATAGGCGAATGCTGTCACTCAAATTTGCATTGCCTCTGTAATTATATACATCCTTTACTAAACTATTCGGATTTGTACCATAGTATATTGCATAACGAGTAATATTAGGATTCTCGTTTATCCATGTAAAAATGGGCTGCACAGGCTGATTAGTCGCCCCATTGGCAGGGCTTACTAAATTAATGCCGTATCTTAGTATGTTATCAAGAGGCGTTGTTGTTTTTTTGCACCCTATAAAGAAGAAAGCGGATAGTGCACATACAAAAAAACTAATCTGTAGAAGCGACAATCTGTTTTTCATTGTTTTTTCATTGTTTAAGGAGATTTGTAAAATCTCGGTTAATAATTTTGCAAAGATATATTTTTTTTTTTAAAGCAGTAATTACGGTCATAAAACAATGAACGCTTGCAAAGGAACCATTCATCTAAAAGCAACAATAAAAGCAAAAGAAATGAGCGTTCACTTGACAAATTAGTGAATTGGTCTGATATAGGTTTAATTGTCTGAATCAGGATTTTATTGATGTTAAAAATTTCATAACTTAATTATCTGAACTATGGATATACTATTAATAGCTATCGTAACAAGTAAAAAAGCCCAATAAAAAAATGGCTCTATGACGAAAAGGGTGAGTAAAAATGGTAGAAGTTTGATGACTTTAAAAATAATAATTTGGTATTTTATAAGGTCATTTTTATTTATTTTGTCTTGATACAAAAGAAATAAAAAATCAAGCCTGCCGTAGAGACGATGCATGCATCGTCTCTACGGCAGGCTTCTTTACGATGTTCGTATCGCTACCATTCACTTGCTTTGATATATTCGGCTCATCCCATTTTCGATGGGCATTTCGGCTATATGCTCAATCGTAATCAATATGAAATTGTACTAAGTTAGCCACTCATTGCATCATACAACCATTTTTGCATAACACAATATTTAAAAAAAACAAGAAAGAGGCATACATTTATAAGTAGCCTCTTTCAAAAGTAATTAATAAAATTAATGCTTTGCCTTTTGGCTTTGTAATTTGAGAATATAAAAGATTAAGAAATTAGCAGTTTACATAAGTTCCGGGTACTGTTTGAATGTCACATACACCATTCCAACAAAGATAACACTCATGGTTCCAATCCTCATTACATTCGTTATAAATACCAGCGGCATTACATGCACGAATGCAATCCTCATCACCTTGGCATGTAGTTTGCAATACACCTACATTTTTTTTACCACCTACTAATTTAATTTCAAATCTTGTTAGTGTAGAACCTAAACTCATTAATCCTTGTTTCATATTTTTTAGCATTTAGTGAAGTTAATAAAAACCTCGTTTAATAATTCTGCAAGGTTATTGTTTTTTTTTTTTGATAAATAAAAACTGTTTTTTTGCATTAAAATTTGTGTAAGTACTCAGGAGTACAAATTAGCTATAACACAAAGTGCCTAAAAAAACGGAGTAGTTATTTTTTTTGTAACTGTGTATTCTTTCTCACACGAAACTTAGTAATGCCTAAAATTAGTTGTTCGTTGTATTTTAATACTCCAAGCCATTTTTATTCTGGCGATTTGACCGATGATATAATAATACAATAACACAGCAAGTTGCGAGTACTATTTTCCAAAGTGTGAAGCCCTCCATAGAAGGGTACGGATACGGTATTGGTTGTCCTATTGCTAAAGCCTTTGTATTTGCTACTACGGCTTGATCGTTATAATAAGTTAGCAAAATAGGTACTAATGAACTAAAAATGCCAACGCCAATGTTGTATATAAACGCTAAGGATGTATTTCTTAGCGTTGTAGGGAACTCTTCACAGAAAAAAGAAGATACAATAGAATTAAAAAGACCTACAATTATACCAATTAAGGTTAACAAAAGTAAAATCCATTTAAAACCATCGGCGGTTAGTAAAACCCCAGCCAATGTATTAGGGGTCGCAACAACAACATGCGTTAAGGTTACTTCATATATTTTTTGATACAAATAGGGAATGAATATTAAAGCTAAAATCAAAGCTGATACAATTATTGGTTTACGAATCTGAAGCCGATCGCTTATATAAGCAAATAAATAGTAAAATGGTGCCATGATCAAAGTTGCATAAACAATTATTTTTTCTGCTTGAGAATGGGCAATATGTGCTATATGCTCTAAATAAAAAATAGGTAACAATAAATAACAGGCTATTGTGATTCCGCCACCAATTCCGAAGGTTAATAAGAATAGTAATAGTTTTTTAAAATTTTCTTTTTTAAAAGTTTGTTTGATGGGATGAATCATTACCTCTAGACTCCCCCTAGCTTTTAAAAAAACTTGCGACTCGGTCATTTCCTTTCGAATGTAATATGATAAGGGAAACAAGAATAAGGTTACTAAAAATAATAAACGCCAGCCACCATCAGCAAATGTTTGCGGGGACATCATTCTTTGGGCTATTCCATAAATCCATATTGCCACTACGGTGGTTAACATGGGGCTCATCACCAACATTGAAATATATTGTGCTCTTTTGTTTATGGGTGAATGTTCGCCAATGGTTACCGCCGCAGCCGCAAATTCCCCGGATACAGCAAACCCTTGAACAATTCTAAAAATAATTAATAAAACCGGTGCCCAATAACCAATCATTTTGAAGGACGGTAAACAAGCAATTCCTATCGACCCTATTAACATTAAAACCAAGGATACTAAAAATGGGGCTTTTCTCCCTCGTTTATCTCCTAAAGGTCCGAAAAAAAAACTACCGAGTGGTCGGCATAAAAAAGTAATAAAAAAAGTAATCAAGGTTAGTAAATAACGCGTATTTTTTCCGGTAGCACCGGGTATGATCGGTAAAAAAGTGTCGGCAATATAGGGCATTAAAATAGCAAAAATAAGCAAGTCATACCACTCGATAATAGTACCCACAACGGCCGTGAGCACAATCGTAAATAGCGATTTTTTTTTGAATACCGTCGTCACACAATTTGATTTTAATTACTGTAATAAATAATAGTTTGCCTTTAGATTGAATCTTGATACAATTAACAAAAAGTATTTACTCCTTCACTCTTTCTACATATTCATTTGTTTTTGTATTGACGCGTATCAATTCGTTTTCATTAACAAAAAGAGGCACTTGTACCGTAGCCCCAGTTTCCACTTTTGCATTTTTTAAAGCACGCGTAGCGGTATCACCTTTAACGCCCGGCTCACAATAAGTAACTTTAATAACAACTTTTTCTGGTAACTCGGCACTAATAGGCATTTCAGTTTCCGTGTTGATTGATACAAATACTTCACCGCCTTCTTTTAAAAAAGCAAGCCCCTCAATCAAATCGGCAGCAATAGCAATCTGCTCATAAGTTTCATTGTTCATAAGGTTGTAGCCCGTATCATCTTTATACAAAAATTGGTACGCTTTTTTTTCTACACGAACAGGGAAAATATTTTCACCACTATTCCATACCTTTTCTATCGTTCTACTATTATCAATACCTTTAAGTTTTGCCCATACCTTGGCAGCTGCACGAGCCGTCTTATTTTCCCCAAAGTCAACAATGCTGTATAAACTGCCATCTAATTTAAGAATCATCCCTCTAGAAATGTCTGATGTTGTTGCCATATTTTTTTGCTTTTTATTTTTTACAAAGATAATCTAAATACATAATACTTGCATCCTAAGTATGAAGTATATAAGAATAATCTTGATTCGATAACAAAAAGGGGGCTTAATGGCTAAATCATTTTTTGCGGTGCTAAGAGAAGTAGAAATTAACGCTAAAGAGTGAGCATACCCTCTAAAAAAATGAGTGGGCTTAACAATGTTTAATGGTTAATGTTGAATGATTAATGGTTCCCTAATTGCCAACAAAACTTGAAAACAAGCAACTTATACGGTTAATGTTGAATGATTAATGGTTCCCTAATTGCCCCTTAAAACAAGAATTTTTATTTTGATAATGTCATTTTCTTTCTTTTGTCCCGATACACAGTGCTCTATGACGAAAGGGGATAAAATATTTTGGCTAAAGCCTTCTTCTTAAATTTATTTATACCATGTACGATTATTGCTATTTATATTGATTATCCTCCCACCATAAACTGTTCGTATGAGTCAGTTTTCATGATGTCGATTTTAAAATTACAGTCATCTGTTTTTGTAATGATTACGCTATCAAAACCTAACTCATCAAGTTTTTGAATTGTTAATAATACACCCTCTTTAAGTCGTAATATTTTTCTCAAGAGCCAGTCTGATAAGGCTTTATTGGGGTCAGTCATTAATGCTTTACCATTATCTTGGCAAACTTTTGCTGTAAATATTTCTCCTGTAGGAATTGATAAATTAAAATGAGTATCTCTAGGTGGGAAAAATGTTTTATAATTTTTATGAATTTCGATTGGAATAGGAATATAAATTTCCCCCAAATCTCGTTTTCTGCCCCCCGCATTCCATTGATTGAGACCGGATTTCTTAAAAACATATTTTTCTTTGTTTTGTATTCCATAAAGTGGTAGCACAACAAAACTTACACCTTTGACTTGATTTTTTGTAGCTGGTAGAAAGTTTTTGTTGGTAAAAAGGTCAAGTAATAATGTGTACGGATCTTCAATTATTTCAATCTTCAAATTATACGCATTTTGCGGTACTATGAAATTTCTAAACAACGTACTTTTTGAATAATTGAAAGAATAAAAGTTGCTACCATCTTCAAATTGCAAACTTGCTTTGTTACTTTTTACAGAATTAATATTGGTAATGTTAATAAGATTGTAATCTGTTTCATAAAGCAATAATTCTTTTTCTTTACGAGCAACTATGTGGTATAAGGAACTATTAATACCGTAAAGTCTATTTGCTAAATTAATTCTATCATTTCTAAATTCGCTTAATTTTATTGCTAATTCTTTGCCTTTAAAGTTGTTCAAAACTCCTGAAAGAGCATTGAATTCAGCAATTTTTTGAATGCTATTATTGGTAGCACAAGTGAAAGTTTTCAAACCAATGCCAATAGATTTATAATTTGCATCAAAAGCGGTATCTGAACGACTTAAATTAGTAGCCTTAAAGCTTTTGCAAAAGATATTTTCAGCAACTCGATAATTAATAAAAGGAATAGAACTATCACTAAACAAACCTGACAATTTTGAAACCGCTATTAGTAATTTTAAATAATCTCCTTTATTTGCAATATCTATTTCGGCAAACGATTTCATAAAACTTTTATGATTTGATTGGCAATTCTTTCGATTAAAACGGTAGTAACTGAATTACCAGCCTGCATATACAGTTTACTATGAGCAAGAGGGGGTAAAATATATTTTTTTATAGGATAACCTTGAAAAGCAAAACATTCTTTAGGCGTTAATTTTCTAATACCAAAGTTGTCTCTGATTAAAGGCACATTATGACCGCCCGTACCCATATTGGCAGTCAAAGTAGGACAAAGATTATTTTTATTTTCTCTTGTATAAACTCTTCGCCACTGATAAACAGTATCTTGTGAAATCATTGCCTTTTCAAGTGCTGCATAATAAGGGTGGTCTTTTTTGTAATAATATATATCTGCCTGCTTTTGTTTTTCTAAACAATCATGTATTGTTTTTGTAAGTTTTATAGGGCTTGGAAACGCAAAGTGTGCAAAATTTTTAACTTGTTTTGTATCAAAGGCAACTATAAAAATTCGTTCACGATTTTGTGGAATATTAGCGTGGGTAGCAGAGTTTAAAACTTTATGGAATACTTTATATCCTAATTTTATTTCTAAAATTTCAAGGATCGTTTTAAATGTATTACCGCTATTGTGTGTAACAAGGTTTTTAACATTTTCTAAAAATACACACTTTGGTTTATGTTTTTTTATAATTTGCTCAATATCAAAAAATAAAGTTCCCCTGGCGTCAGCAAACCCTTTTTGATACCCGGCGATAGAAAATGCTTGACACGGAAACCCAGCACACAAAACATCAAATTTATCAGGAATGTAATTTTTATTTTGCTCGTTAGTTATGTCACCAAATGGGACTTCCCCAAAATTTGCTTTATAAGTTTTTTTAGCGTCCGCATTCCATTCACTTGTAAACACACATTTCCCGCCAATATTTTGCAAGGCAAGGCGGAAGCCACCAATGCCTGCAAATAAATCGATGAATTTGAATGAATAATTCTGCGGTGGCGGGAAAGGCACATTTTCAACTTCAAATAAAAGCTGTTGCAAAGCATCAGCAACAACAATTGATGATTCTTCTTCCTGTTGTTTGTATTGTATTAATTGTCCAAGCGTTTTTAAAGCATCTTTTTGATAATGTTTTTTTACGCCATTTCTATAATTATGCAAATAATGCGTCAAAATAGCTTTTTGTTCAGTGCTTTCAGTAAGTTTAGCGTTGTTCTGACTCGCCTGTAAGTCGTCTATGCTTATTATTTGTTTAAAACGCATTTTGTATGTCCCCTATTTTTGTGGCAAGATATAAAATTATTTGGCTCTATGACGAAATGAGTAGGTAAGTTAGTTACATTTTATATTTCATTACCATTGAGAATATAGGCAAAACGCCCTCAGAGGAAGGGCGTTGCAAAACAA
>JASGCP010000151.1 GCA_030053995.1 Phycisphaerales bacterium | reverse complement strand
TAATCAAATATAAAATGTAACTAACTTACCCACTCATTTCGTCATAGAGCCAAATTATTATTGCTTTTGTACTGTCTTGAGGATATAGTTTGCAAACTGAACCAATAACGATTCATTAAAAGATGCTGTCATTATTTGCAATCCAAAGGGCATATTGTTTTCTTTATGTCTGTACAAAGGTATAGACATTGCCGGTATGCCAACTAAATTTGCATACACCGTAAATATATCACTCAAATAATCCTGTTCGATATTTTTTTTATGACCTTCAATATCCCATGCGTGCATCGGAACTGTGGGCATGATGATCGCATCATACTGTGCAAAAATATCGGTAGTAGCGGTGAGGAGTAGTTGTCTTATTTTTAATGATCTAAGATAATAGTTATCAAGATATTGACTACTCAATACAAATTTTCCAAGCATTAAGCGTTTTTTTACCTCCCAACCAAATCCTTCTGTACGCGTTTTGGTATATTGTTCTTTTAGTGTGTTGGCCGTAGCACGGTATCCAAAACGAATGCCATCATATCGAGCCAGATTACTCGATGCTTCTGCGGTGGTTAAAATATAATATATCGGTACAATGTAATCAAGATAATCAAATGGTACTGCTTCTACGGTATGTCCTAATGTGCGTAGTGTATCTATTGTTTCTAAAACATTTTTTTTAATACCAGACTCTAAATATTTATAGTTGAAGATAGAATCGAAATAGGCGATTTTATATTTTTTGGTATGGGTGTTCTCGAGTGTTAACTCTTTTGAGTAACTATCTACTACTAAAGGCGAACTCGTATCATCGTGGGGGTCTCTTCCCGCCATTATTTCCAGTACGAGTGCTATGTCGTATAAATCGTTTGCTAAAACACCTATTTGATCAAAAGAGGAAGCATAAGCTACCAAGCCATAGCGCGACACCCTACCATAAGATGGTTTAAATCCATAGATGCCTGTAAAGTCAGCGGGCTGTCGTACTGAGCCCCCCGTGTCTGTACCCAAACTTACCATACATAGTTGAGCAGAAACAGCAACGGCAGACCCACCAGAAGAACCACCTGATGTTTTGGTTTGATCTAAGAAATTTTTCACAGGACCATATATAGAATTTCTATTGCTGTTACCCATTCCAAATTCATCACAATTCTGACTACCAATAATAATAGCTCCCTCATCAATTAATTTTTGTAGGGCAGTTGCCGTGAATGGTGCGTAGTGGCCTTCTAAAATTTTTGATGCTGCGGTGAGTGGATGTTTTTGGTAAGCAATTAAATCTTTAATACCAATCACCACGCCGTGTAATCTTTTGAGCGGTTTGTTTTGTTTTATATGGTCATCTAATTCCCTTGCTTGTTGCAGGGCAGAATCGGCATAAACTTGCACAAAAGCATTCAGTTGTTGATTATGCTCCTTAATTCTTTCTAAGTAATAAATAGTAAGATCAACACAAGTATAGGCACGGTTTTGAATGTGCCGGATGTGCTCTAGTATATTTTTTGGCGGAATCAAAATAATAGCGAATTAACAGATTTATTTAGATTCTATGGTATTATCTTTTTTTACATCATTGACACTCTCTTCTAGTTCGCGCTTAACATTGTTTTTAGCGTCATTAAATTCTCTAATACCACGACCTAAGCCTTTCATAAATTCAGGTATTTTTCTGCTACCAAAAAGGACAAGGATTACGACTGCTATCAATAGGATTTCTGAAAATCCTACTTCGGGTCCTAAACATAAACTACTAGTTATCATAATTGTAAGTTTTAATACACAAAGATACAGTAAAAATAATAATTGGCGGTTGAAGATTATGTGTACAATCCTGTTGTGTTTGCTTATTTTTTTGGCTCTATAACGAATCGAGTAGGTAAAAATGGTAGAAATAAATTGGTTTTTAAAACTACAATTTGATATTTTACAAGGTCATTTTTCTTTCTTTTGTCTTGATACAAAAGAAAGAAAAAAAGAAAAAAATCAAGCAATTTCTCTGAGAGCAAGGGCTATATGCTCAACGGTAATCAATATGAAAATGAGCTATTTTACCCACTCATTTTGTCATAGAGCATTTTTTTGCGTCTTTATCCAAAGCTATTGACCAATAATAAGATTCATATCAGTAATTTTAAGTGTTTTATTTTGTATGCTCGGCAAATAAATCCCCTGCCAAGTCTTCGCCGTATCTTTAGTAACATACAATATGGTATCCGCGAATAACCCTGTATAAAAACCAGATGCAAAGCCATTGCCAGTATTGACAAATAAGAAATTTGTAAATTCTATGCCAGCATTGGGTAAGTTATTAGTTTGCCATGATAGTCCATTATCGTTGCTACTAATAATTGCCCCGCTTGATAAACCTACCAATAGTGTAGGCGTAGGCTGGGTATTTAATATAGCGACGGCATTCGCACTAGCTTCTAAATTCTCAACAGTATAAGATCGCCATGTTGAGCCATTATCTAAACTGTAATGTATAAAAGGATTCGTTCCAGATTGTCCTGCTATTAAAACAATTCCATTCTTTTGTGTAATAGCATTAAAACTAACTTCATTAATGCCCGATTTGACAACTAGTTTTGTCCAATTACTACCCGTATCGGCTGTGTGTAATATCAAGCCATAGTAGTCGGGCGTAGCACCTACCAAATAAATATCAGCGGGTGAACTAAAAGAAATATCATTGAGTGCTGTATCTAATGATTCTTTTAGTGTTACCCATGATTGTCCCCCATCTGTTGTACGCAAACAAATACCGCCAAATTCTAATCCCCCGCTCTGATTATTATATAGACTAGAACCAACAACAAACCCAACTTTTGTGCTCGGAAACACTATGTTTGTAAGCCCTAAAGTATTAGCTGGGAATATTGGGTTGTTTACTGTATAGATTATTTGCCAATTATTGCCGCCGTCAGAAGTTTGCAAAATCTGGTTTGTGTTTTGTGCAACCGCGTAACCATTTAAACGAGTTAAAAAATAAATACTTTGTAAAGAGTAATTAGCAGAGTAAATGATATTAGGAAGAAATTGCTTGTAAACAAAATCATATTGCACTAAAAAAGAAGGAGTGGGATTAATCGTTAATAATCCTGACATTTTTATTATTGTGTCAGAAGCTACTACTGGATAAGCGGGGGGGGGAGATATATTTTTTGAGCAAGAGAGTAATAAAAGTAACGGAAGTATAAGAATAGTTTTGTGTATCATTAATGTTATTTTTTTTTTATGTGCACCGGATTCGACCAATTTTTCACGAAAGCAGTATTTTGTTGAACCGCTCGTTCTATAGGTCTTTGCCTGCTAAAACCTATTTGCTTTAGTATTCTACCTACTTGAACAGTTGAGTAATTTATCTTAAACTTCATCTTGACAAGGGCAACGATAGAAGTAACCGTCCAAAGACCATTTTTGAACTTAAAATCTAATGGGCTTTTAAGTAAGTATTTGTTTAGGTTTTGAGTTTGTATTATAGTTAATTTCTTAGCAGGACCATTGGCTTTAGTACTCAATAAAGACTTTTTACCTTCTTGACGATATTGCATTAGCCATTTATAAATGCAACTTCTATGTAATCCATACGATTTAATAACAACTTCAGGACTTTCTTTTGCATCTATTACTCGTCTTACCGCTTCTACGCGAATCTGTTCATTATATTGATGCGTTAATTTTCGACCATCTAATTTGCCACCTTTTATTTTATTGATTTTCTTTGAACCCTTTTTACTTTTATCTATTCTTTGCATATTTTATTATTAAGATACTATCTGTTATTTTAATTATGTCGCCCATCCTATGAATAAAATAGTCAGCATCTCTTGTTTTTACACCACAAATATAGTACAATTAATTGAAAATCAAATTGTTAATTTTTTAGAAGTTCCCCCCTATTTTTCTTACAAGTAAAAAATGAGCAACAAAAGGGATAAAAAGAATAAGTTTTTTCATATAATAAGGATGGTTGCAAAGATATAATTAAAAACTAACTATTAGGCTAAATCATTTTTTAAGGTGCTAAGGGAAGTAGGATTTAATGTTAGATTGTGAAAAATGGCTCTATGACGAAAAGGGTGGGTAAAATGTTAAAAGTTTGATGACTTTAAAAATGATAATTTGATATTTTATGAGGTCATTTTTCTTTCTTTTGTCTTGATACAAAAGAAAGAAACAAAAAAAATCAAGCCTGCAGAGTAAGGGCTTGCAAAACTACGGCTCACTTCGTTATCGAAAATGAATGGCATCGGACATATAGAAAGCGATTAGTAGCGATTAGATTTTTACTTCCTCGCTTCTTTACAATTATAGCATCGCTACCATTCGCTTTCTTTATATGCATCTTCACCATTTTCGATGGTCAGTTCTTTTAACATTGTTTTTAATCAGGCTTTCGAAGAGAACATTTAGGCTATATACTGAATGAATATCGATATACAAAATTAAGCCAAAATTTTACCTACTTTTTCGTCGTCATAGAACCTTTTAAAAACAATGCAAAGCACTAAAAACAATATTTTTTAATTACACGAAGCACAAGCTATACATTCGCCACCAATAAGACAGCTATTGGTATAACAGCATGTTGTCTGTACTTTAGTAATAATATTGCCACCATTTAAAAATTTAATTTCAGTTCTTTTTAGAGTAAAACCTAAACTCATTGATTTTTGTTTCATAATTGTTTATTTTTACGAAGGTACATTATTATTATTATTTTTAAAAAAAAGAGGAGTTGGGCTAACTCATTTTTTGAGGTGCTAAGGGAAGTAGGATTTAATGTTAGATTGTGAATAATGGCTCTATGACGAAAATGGTGGGTAAAATGTTAGAAGTTTGATGACTTTAAAAATGATAATTTGATATTTTA
>JASGCP010000150.1 GCA_030053995.1 Phycisphaerales bacterium | reverse complement strand
AAAATGAATGGCATCGGATATATAGAAAGCGATTGGTAGCGATTGGATATAACTTTCTTGCTCCTTTACAATTTTATCATCGCCACCACTCGCTTTCTTTGATATATTCGCCTTGTTTTGCAAAGCCCTTCCTCTGAGGGCGTTTTGCCTATATCCTCAACGGTAATCAGATATAAAATCTAACTAACTTACCCACTCATTTCTTCATAGAGCCATAAATATGCTATAAATATGTTTAAATGGTGTGTAATAAATTTTCAAAATTATAAATATTATACTAATTTGCGAGTCTTTAGACTTATATGCCTATAAAAAAGCTATTTATACTAACATGCATGTTTTTTGGAGGGCATGTTTTGCTTATTGCTCAAACATTTCACTCGCTTGATGAAATATGGCATTATGCTGATAAAAATAGCATTCACTTAATTACGGCAACGAACAATAAAAGTAAAGCAGAACGGATGCTTAAGCAAGCAAAGGGTAATTTATTGCCGTCCTTAACGACTAATGCTATGTTAACCAGTAATTTTACAATCTTAGCCCAATTAATACCCGAGATATTTTTCAACCCCAACGCTAAACCCGGTCAGTTTGCCCTTGTACAATTTGGGCAAAAGTTTTTATACAACGCTAATATCGTTGCTTCATTAAATATTTTAAAACCAGACGACTGGTATAACATAAAAAATAATCAGCTTAATTTAAGTATTTCAACCTTACAACTGAGCCAAGCAAAAAGAGATTTATATGAGCAGTTAGCTAATAGCTATTATTTGTATGTTTTAAACGGACAAATTGAAAAACTAACGCGCGAAAATTTGATTAGTATTGACACGATAACCGCCATTGCAACTCGCAAATATCATGAAGGGTTAATAAATGACATTAGCTTAAACACCAGTTTAATTAATCAGGCAAAGGCAGAACAAAATTTTTTACAAACACAGCAAAATAAAGCGGTACAGTTAAATTTACTAAAAGAATACTTAAATATTCCGCTAAAAGATACCATTGCCGTAGATGATTCTTTAACCGTTAATGACCCTGTTAATATTGCCCATAATCCTTTTGCAAACTCTCCTGATGTACAAATAGCAGAAAAAAAAATGTTGATATCAAAGAACAATGTTACTAATAGTCGCTTATCGGGGTTACCTTTTATTGGACTAAACTACCAAGGATTAGCACAGGTATCAAACAACAGTTTTTTTAAGTTTTCCGGCGGTACTTCTTATTTTACGCCTCAGCAATATCTCAACTTACAACTAAATCTACCTATTTTTCAGGGTGGCAGGCGATTTCATCAGACCGGTATTAATAAACTAACCTATATCAATGATCAGAAAAACTACGAACAACAAAAAATTAATACTGAAATTGAAAACGAAAACCTATTGATTAAACTTAACAATAGCTGGGATTTGTTTTCAAAGTCCATTGCAATATTAGACCTATATAGAAAAAATAACTTTCATTCAGAACAACAATTAGAGCAAGGCACCATTTCAGTGGACGATCGTTTAAAAGTTTATAGCGATTTCGTGTCTTATCAAACGCAATATTTACAAGACTTAAATAACTTTTTATCCCAATACTATGCAGTTATTATTAGGCAGACGAATTTTTAGATCACCACAAATGCACAAGAAGCATCCGTACAGTAGCCTTGGATTACTTTTTATTATGTTATCCTCGCTTACCGCTTGTGTTGGCATCACTTATCCCACTGCACACCCTACGACTGCACCGATTAATGAATTGGTGTTTGCATCAGGACATATTGAAGCTACTGACCAGTTTAATGTAAGTCCTATATTAAATGCTGCCGTTACCGAAGTTTTGATTCATGAAGGCGATCAGGTAGTAAAAGGGCAAAAATTATTTTTACAAGATAATGCCAACCAGCTTGTACAGGAACAAGAGGCTTTGGTAAATTTGAATATCGCTAAAGAAAATGCGAAAAAAAATTCGGCACAATTACAGCAGTTACATTTTAATTTATCAACCGCACAAGATAAGTTAAAAAATGATAGCGATATATATCAACGCTATGCAAGACTATGGCAGTCTAAATCAATATCAAAAATGGATTTGGACAATGCTTTTTTAAATTATACACGCTCTAAAAACGACTTATTAAGTATTCAACAAAATATTACTCAAACAGAGCTCAATTTAGACCAATCGCTCAATCAAAGTCGTAGTGGTTACGAAACAGCCGTTAATAATTCTCGTTATTTAGATATTACGGCTCCTGGTAATTATGAAGTATTTCAAATACTAAAACATAAAGGCGATTTTGTAACCGTAGGAACCCCCATGGCTGTGCTAGGAACCAGAAGCAAATTAGTTTGTGTTTTACAGGTTGATGAAAATAGTATTGATAAAATTAGGGTTGGACAACCTGCTTACATTGAGCTCAATACAAAAAAAAATACTTTATATAAAGGATCTGTGAAAAAGATATACCCTCTTTTTGATGAAACAACACAATCTTATCGCGTTGATGTAGTATTTGATACATTTCCAAGTAACCTCATCAATGGCACTTTAGTACAGGTGAATGTACTAACAAAACACAAAGACCAAGCCATGCTTATTCCTAGAATTTATTATGGTTTAGATGGTCGTGTATTTGTACAGCATAAACATCATGTTATTGATACCATTAATAACACCAAAGCGGGAATTATTTCAACAGACTGGGTTGAAATAATTGACCCCCGCATTCATGAAACAGACACGCTCATTAATTTGTTCTAACTCATGAAATTTAAAATCAATACGCAGATAGCATTTCATTATTTGGTATCTAAAAAGAAACAAACATTTGTAGCTTCTTTAGGTATAACTTTTGGCATATCGGTGTTTATTTTTATGATGTCATTAATACACGGTACTAATAAGTATTTTGACGAAATCATTTTTCAGAATTCGCCACACATCAAAATGTATAAAGACAATACATTGGGCAATAGCCAGCTGTTAAATAGATATTTACGAACAAATGATATTAACATTATTACCAATCCGCAATTTGTATTTGCCGATAAAAAAATATATGCCCCTACGCAAATTGTTGACTATTTAAAAAAACAAGACTATACAAGTTCTGTTACTGCACAAGTGAGTTGGGCTACAACATACCGAAAAGGTAATGTGGAGAAAACAGGTAACATGATTGGTTGTAATATCATTGAGCAAGATCGCATGTTTGATATTGCCGCTACCATGGTGGCGGGCAATATTGTCGAATTAGCAAAAGATAAAAATGCCATCATCATTGGCTATGGACTAGCAAAAGATTTGAATTTGAATATCGGCGATTATGTATCGGTTAAAGTTAAAACAAACTATACCCCCCTTCGTGTTGTAGGAATTTATAAAACAACTATATTAAGTTTCGACAAAACTAGAACATACATTAACACGGCAAAAATGCAAAATTTTTTAGGAGAAAATTCTGATTATATAACTGAAATTTTAGCAAGTTTAAAAGATCCTTTTATAGCCCGACAAGTTGGAAAACAGTTAAAACAAGTATTTCCTTACAATGTTGAGGATTGGCAAAGTGCGAACGAGCAAAATCAAGCGGGGGTAAAAATTAGAAATATGATTTTATTATCTGTAACCACCACTATTTTACTGGTAGCCGGTTTTGGAATATACAATATACTTAATATGGCTATTGTAGAAAGACTTAAAGAAATCGCTATTCTTAAAGCCACAGGATTTACCGGTAAGGATGTTATTAGCATATTTGTTAAACAATCTATATTTATTGGGTTTATTGGTGCTAGCATTGGTCTTATTTTAGGTTTTATTGTATCTTTCTGGGTAGCACATATTTATTTAGGCATCGGCGGATTAAAATACATGCCTATGGATTTTTCTATAATGCAATACATTGAAGGATTTTTATTTGGAACTTTAACGGCTTTTTTAGCAGGATATATGCCCGCTATTAAGGCATCAAAAGTTGATCCAATTCAAATTATTAGAGGTTAATCTACGACATTATGACACAAAAGCGACCGGTTATTCTCAAAACCACTAATGTTGATAAATATTTTTATGAGCCTACCAAAACAAAAGTTCTCGATCAAATTAACTTGGAAATTTACAAAGGTGATTTTATTTCCATTACCGGTAAGTCGGGGTGCGGTAAAACAACTTTAATGTATATTTTATCAACCATGGATACACAATTTGAAGGTAAATTAGAAATTATAGGACATGATACCCGAACTAAAAATAATAATCAATTGGCGGATATTAGAAACGAACACCTAGGGTTTATTTTTCAATTTCACTATCTCTTGCCTGATTTTTCTTGTCTCAAAAATGTTATGATTCCCGCTCTTAAATTGGCAAAAAAAACTGTTCCTGAAATAGAAGCCGACGCTTATGATTTGTTAAAAAAATTAAATGTTGAGCATGCTGCACTAAAAAAAGCATCGCAAATATCAGGTGGACAACAACAGCGCGTAGCCATTGCTCGAGCATTAATTAATCGACCCTCTATTATTATGGGTGATGAGCCAACCGGTAATTTAGATTCTGCCAATTCTGATAATGTATTTGGACTTTTCAGGGAGCTTTCACAAGAGTTTCATCAAACCATTGTGGTAGTAACCCATGATAAAGACTTTGCTAAGAAAGCAGATAGAACTATTGAAATGATCGACGGCGTTATTACGAATATTAATGAAAACCATTAAAATTGTAACGCTCATTCTTGTTTATCAAGGGTTTGTTGAAAACTTAGTCCACCTTATTATTTTGGTAACCATATACAATTACGCACTAACTTTTTTGGGTCTATGACAAAAAGAGTGGGTAAATTAGTTACATTTTATATTTGATTACCGTTGAGGATATAGGCAAAACGCCCTCAGA
>JASGCP010000149.1 GCA_030053995.1 Phycisphaerales bacterium | reverse complement strand
GTTTATCCCAAAAAGTTCATTAGAGCCTTAACTCCCAATGACGGTCATTAGGAATTACTGGTTATAAGTACTTGATTATCTTTTTGTTGTATTGCATACTGATAAATCAAAAAAGTTATAAATTAGCCGTAAGATTTTCTTACGGCTAATTTACAACTTTTTTCAATCCTTAATATGAAACGCAATACATTCACATTCAAACACCTAGAAACAAAAAAACCTATTGACGGTCATTAGAAGATTAAAGCCTATTGAACTTTTTGGGTTTATCATGATTGCTTATAATTTAATGAGCCTTTTTAAGCAGGTACTTATCCCCTCCAAAATAAAACCAACACTTAAAACCATCCGATTTTCTACCCTCAATATCGGGAGTTATTTGACACAAAATGGCAGAAATCGCATCTTAAAAATGAGCCTACAGATGAAAAGGCGAAGCTGGATCACCAAGATTTGGCAAAGTATTGACAACATCAAATACCCCTTTATTAACCTATCTCCGTAGTTCTATTGAAATTTTTGGGATTAACACCAAAAACCAACTATTTTTGACCACATTGCCTAAAATAGAAAAGCCCCTTTCGGGGCTTCATTATTTTATCCTATCAATATACTTGCAAATATTCGCTTCTTTTTCTCTACTGGTACACCTCTTATACTTCCTATTAAATCCTGAACTTTACGAGCCATCAAGCAAGTAATAATTATTTCTTTACCACTCTTGGTGTAGATTTTTGCATAGCGATAAGTGTCAAAAGGGATTCTTATAAACATTGTGTTGCTATGAAAATGAGGGGGCATATAAACTATAATTTTGCTTAAATCATCAAAGCTATATGTTTCGGTTGTGCCTGTTTTATCAGTGTAAATAAACTTCTTATCGTAAGCATCTATTTCAAGCTCAGTCCCTCTGTTGTAATAGTAGTACTCAATGTGTAAATACAAGACAGGTAAAAAACTGATTAAAGCAAATACAATCAAACCGTCTATTAAGCTATCATCAAGATTATTTTGAGTAGCCTGATACCACCCGAAACCAATAATTCCAACAAGATTGAATATTAATAAATCCAATACTCTTAAATGATTCCCTAAAGAGATTTTATATTTCATACTTAACCTCATTATCTGCCGGGAACCCAGCCGCTTTTTAGTCTATTTTCAAAGTTGGTCAGGTATATAGACATTTGACCTGCCCACCAATTATAGCCATCATACATTTGTTGTCCAATATAAAAAGCACCGCCAGCAGCAGCACCAGGAACAGCACCTACACCAATACTAACGCCTATACCTACAGCAGTTCCTAAAGTATTATACCCGAATCTTGCACCGCTCATCTGACCGTTTTGCATTTGTCGATAGTCAAGTACTGTACCTAATGCCGCAGCTCCAGAACCCGCAGCCCCTAAGTATTTGCTTGCTGTTCCTAATCCTGAAATTGCTTTGAGATTAGTTGACATACCAACTCTATTCATCAATGGTTGAGACATTCTATAATTAAGGGCTATTTCTCTTCCCGCAGCCGCTGCAACTCCGAAGCCATCAGCTACTTGTAAGCCTGTATTTACTCCGTTCCAGTTTACACCCCCACCACCTTGAGTACCACCTAACCCCTCATTTGCAGTGCTTAATCCTCCACCTGAGTTAGCAACTGCGACACTTTTGGGTTTACTATTTGCTGTTGCCGCTCTATTCCCGTCTGGTTTCTTTTGTGGTACACCATAATCTATACCACGTGCACCTGGCTTATCACTTAGGCTATATCTGTATCCCCATTCTCCTGTTTTCTTATCTTGTGTTATACCATGAGCACCATGCAACAAACTTAGTGCAAAGGCAGCACCTTTAGAATAATCTCCATTAGGGTCGCTATTAGCTATCGGATTATTATGATTTGTAGCATAAGGACTTTCCGATGGATTAACAACAGAGTCTCTATTCGCCCTAACCCCTGTCCTTGTATTGTACTCCCAGAACTCTGCCGTATTCCAGTTTCCTATACCCGCCACTTCGTTCATCTTCATTTGAAACACGTTTACTACACTACCCCCCTGATACATCACCCCCTTTTAAAAATTCAATTTTCCTCTCAAAAGGACCTTTATATCTTATTTTTGAAATAGAATCTATTTTGCAAAATGCTTCACCCTCATTTGTACCACTGTATCCTAAACTCTTAACAAATAAAATATCATCTTTTATATCAGCTATAATACCAGTTATGTATTGTGTATCAAAAAAAATAGTGCATATCTGACTTTCGGATTTTAAAAGGTTTATTTTCTCAAAGAACTTTTCCCCTTTATTAAAATAGTAAGAAGTCTTTTCTTTTTTAATATTATCGCCTTCCTTCTTTAATTTTTGTAAATGTTCATTATAACTATCATTAGTTTCTACAATTAAAATTTTATCAATTCGGATATTTAGTTTTTTAACTACACTTCCAAATACATCAACTTCATTGATAGAAACATTTTCATTTTGTATCGAGTCAACATAGCCTATTATACGGTTATCCCAATTAATTTTATCAATGCAAAATGAAATAATTAATTGATATTTCATTGCTTTTTTTAGTATTTTTTTCATTATCAGCATATTTAATTAGGATTAATTATTTTTTTTGCCTCCCCTATTTTCTGCACCCTTTCTTTTATTCGGATTAGCTTTATTTCCTTTTTTACTTGATAAACTTCCATGAGTCGCACCTTTTTGGTGCTTTGTTGCTTTTGTTCCACCTTTTGTGAAAGAACCGGTTGATTGATTCTTAGCTCCATGTGCATTTAAAATTACATTAGCGACCTTATCAAGAGCATTTGTAACTAACGTCTTCGTTTTTTGTGCTAATTGATCCACCTTTTCCCCAATATCGCCAATTTTCCCCTCAAGTATCCCCCCAACAACTATCGCACTAAGTATTTTTGCATTTCGTGCCTCTTCATCCTTAGTCATAATATAATCGGCAAAAAAATCGAATGCAATACCTTGAACATTATTGCCAACACTTCGCATAGACGGAGTTGCTAGTGGAACTCTAATAAATGGTTTTGAAGGTATTGGAATGGCAACTCCTGGGGCATCACCATTAACGTCACTAGCCTCTTGGGTTTCTTTTAGTTTACTGAAATTGATAATCACAGGTCTTAATGTAACGTGTTTGGCGTCTAGTTCATTTCCCCACCGATTAAAGATATTATCATCACCTTTACCATTTATTAAACCATCGAAGATTCCCTCAAAATATCCGCTTGCAATATTAATTTATTCTTTAAAATTTATTACCGTTTTCACAAACGTAGTTTTTTTTATGAAACAAGAAAGAAAAACGACAGTTTTTTAAATTTATTTTTCAATTTATTGAACTCGTTTCGGATGCCACGAGTCCCCTTCGGGAGACTACCTGGCGGACGCTCAACTCCAAAAATAGATGCGTAAACAAGCGGTTAAAAGTGCGGCACTTTTACTATAACAAATGGTTCTACGACAGAGACGTTTTAAATCTGTTCGGTTTGCTAAATTTTGTCGCTCTATATGATTGGTTCCTCCTCGTTTGGTGCTATGAATATCTTTAGGTATTAGTGTCTTGTAACTAGCTAGTTTGTCGGTATATATTTTTATAGGGTTGCTCAATATCAGAGGGTTTACAATGCTACTAAGATTCATTTTTGTATTAGAGCCTACAACAAAATCTGCTACTTTTTTTGTTTCTCGACAGAGTGCATAAATAATCCATGTTCCTTGCTCTTTATTACTGATATAAGTCCATTGTTCATCTACTTCGTAAGTTTTTCCAAATAGCAGAGGTGGTCTCATGATCTTTTGGGCTATTGTTATAATGCGTCTAATAATTGTTTTGGTATTAATCTGTATGATTCGTGAAATGCTTCTTATACTGTTGCTTTCTTTTAAATGTGTGGTAATGTCTTTATTGGTTTGGGGCTGATAGGCTTTGTTGGTGTATAATGTAAGGTAGGTTTTGCTGCATTGTTTACAATAGTATCGTTGTTTTTGCGCTACACTTTTACCATGTTTTATGCTGAAACCTTTACAGTACGGGCATTCTGGGGTTTCACCAACACGTTTACTACAGCAGGGTCGGCTTTGTTGCATTTCGGGTGGTTTTTAGGGGCTAAAAATAACTTGGGGTGGACATATATCCACCCCAAGTTTTATTCTTTACTTTTTGTTGATATTGATTTTCAATTGATAATACTTGTGAAAACAGCCCAACAACACGTTTACTACAGCACCGAAAAACAATATTTTAAATATTGTTTTTATTGTAACACCTAATCTGATACACTACCCAACCCCTACCACCCTAATTCTTTCTTTATCGCATCAAATACAAGTATTTTTTCCTGTTCTGCTAATACTTTTAATCCTGATAATGATAGAGATTTATCAGTAAAAGGAATTATAAAATCACTGAAAAATAATTCTAACTTATCTATTCTGCTATCATCACTAATTGATATATCAAAGTCAAAAATATCATTGTAGTAATTAGGCTGTCTTGTAAAAATATCGCCTACACTCTTCTTTACTAAATTTTTGTTTTTGGTGTAACAATTACCAAACATACCTTGAATAAATATTTTGATATTTAGCTCATAATAGTCGCCAAAATTTGATTTTTGTAAATCAAGTACAACTATACATTCAGCACTTTCTTTTAACCAACCACCAAAAGCACTTTCAAAACCATTTCTTGTAGTGAAATCATTAAATATATTCTTAAACTCTTTACTATTCATATTAATAAGTATCTAAAACAGTTTTAAATTCTATTCCTTTGAATTGAGGCATACTTTCCAATTCCTCCTTATACATTTGAAGTTGCTTTTCTCCTGCTTTTATTGATCTTGGATTAAATGGCTTAAGCTCATATATGATTTTGTTTTTTAGGTATAGGCGTTTAGGTCTCACGAAGAAAGTATTGATTTTATTCGCTT
>JASGCP010000148.1 GCA_030053995.1 Phycisphaerales bacterium | reverse complement strand
ATTTTTAAAGTCATCAAACTTCTAACATTTTACCCACCCTTTTCGTCATAGAACCTTTTTTGTACTATCATACCTAATCGTTTAGTCATTAGAACATATTTTTGTATGACCCATAACACGCTATTGTGCCTATGAACAATATGATTTTTTGAATTGTCAAAAAAAAAAAATACTTTTACAAAATTATTAGTCGTTTTTTTTATATGTTCTTACGACTATCGTTGGTGGCTATGGCTATGTTGTGCCTTGTAGATTCTGTTTTAAATACAAGGATGATAAGATAAGGTCTATTAAAAAACACTGCAACAATCTTATCCTATCTAAATTAATTAGCATGAAAAAATACATACTTGTTCTTAAATATTTAAAAGGCAACGGATTACAGATATCGCTGTATTTTATTTTTACAATATTAAGTATTGCGTTTTCACTCATATCCTTTGGTATGATTATGCCCTTTTTAGATTCAATCTTTTATCCTGATAAACGCGTATGGACTTTAGTGCCATTTCATTGGAATCAAGAAAGTGCCCAACAAATTTTAGAGTATTATTCCACACAGATAATAGTAAAACATGGTCCATTAGCTACGCTCTCAGTAATTTGCATAGCGATTGTTCTGGCTATTTTACTTAAAAATCTCTTTGCTTACATCAGCGTGCGGGTGATTGTTCCCCTCAAAACAGAGGTATATAGAAAATTTAGGTATGATATGTTTGAAAAAATACTATCATTACCTATTGGTTATTTTACCGATCAAAGAAAAGGTGAAATAATGAGTAAATTCTCTAATGATGTTGGCGAAATAGAAGGGTCGATTATGAGCTCAATTGAAGGCATTGTTACACAACCGCTCACCATCATTGTTTTTTTAGTAGGCTTGATATTTTTAAGTCCGCTCCTTTCGTTGTGCATGCTTTTTTTTATTCCTTTAACGGCAGTGATCATTGGCAGTGTCAGTAGAAAATTAAAAAATCAGGGTAATGTAGCCTTACAAATATTTGGTGATAATATGTCGATTCTAGATGAAATTTTAGGGGGCATGCGGATTATTAAAGCATTTAATGCTGAAAAGTTAGTTGCATCAAAATTTCATAATACCAACAATGATCTCAAAAAAATTAAGGTTCAGATAAGTAACCGTACCACTTTAGCTTCACCGCTAACCGAGCTCTTGGGGGTTTCTGTAATTTGTATTATTCTTTGGTTTGGCGGTCGGCTTGTTCTTAATGGTTCTTCAACTAGCCTTACGGCGACTGGTTTAATTACCTATATCTTGTTCTTCACGCAGATTATCAATCCGGCAAAGTCGCTATCATCCCTGTTTTATAATATGCGGAAAGGCGGATCAGCCTTAGAACGCGTTCAGGCGATTTTAGATACAACGAACACAATCGTAGAGAAGCCCAATGCGGTGGTATTGCAAGAGTTTACGCAACAAATTGAGTTTAAAAATGTGTCTTTTCAGTATCTTGATACCCCAGTACTAAAAAACATCAATTTAGTTATTGAAAAGGGCAAAACAGTTGCATTTGTAGGCAGTAGTGGTGCCGGTAAGAGTACCTTAGTAGATTTAATACCAAGATTTCATGATACCACTACCGGTACAATATTATTTGATAACAAAGACATCCGAGATTATACCCTATCCAGTATTCGTCAACAAATAGGATTTGTAACCCAAGATCCGATATTGTTTAATGACACCATTAGAAACAATATACGATTAGCCAAGGAGTCGGCCACTGATGAAGAAATTGAGCAAGCAACGAAAATCGCAAATGCTTATAACTTTATTAATCAAAAGCCCGAAAAATTAGAAACGAAAATCGGCGATCGTGGCAATAAACTCAGCGGTGGCGAAAGACAAAGAGTAACAATAGCAAGAGCCGTAGTGAAAAATCCCCCTATATTAATATTAGATGAAGCTACTTCGTCTTTAGATACCGAGAGTGAGCGACTGGTTCAAGGCGCCATTAACAATGTTATGAAGAATAGAACCTGTATTGTCATCGCCCACCGGCTGTCAACTGTAAAAAATGCTGATGAAATTATAGTATTACGAAAAGGCGAAATTGTTGAACGAGGTACCCATGAAAATCTTATGGCTTTAAAAGGAATTTATAATAAGCTGGTTGAAATGCAAGAAGTAAAGTAGCCAACCTTAAAAATTAAAAATTACTTTTCCACAGATATTTCTACCCATATTATAAATTCCCAAACGACCGGTAGGTGATTGCGTATAATATTCAAAATATTTTAACCGACTTAAATTTGATTGATAAGCCACATTAAAGATATTATTCGTTTGAAATTGTATTTCCATGATATGTTGCTTAACATACCGTACACTCATACCAAGTGACACATTAAAAAGGGTATAAGCGGGGGTTGCTGTTTCAGTCTGATCTAAAGCAAGATATCTATTTTGTTTATTTGAAAATTCCAAGCCTACATTAACAAAACACGAAGGAATATACAAATTATGGAAATTAAGCGTTTGTTGTATATTACTAATTAACCTAATGGGTGGAATCAAAGGAAGATATTCCCCCATAACGCCCTGATCTTTATACATGGGGTTTCTATTAAATCCGTAAGTCATGGCAAAATTATTGCTCCACATAAACCCTTTCCAACGAGATGGGTGAACGGTTGCCGTAGCTTCGACTCCGTAAATTTGTGCATTATTTTGCCGATATGCGTAGGTGAAATTACCCGGTACAATTTCAACAGGAATACCATTAGCATCCACCTCTTTAGTAAGGTAAATGAAATTCTGAATATTATTATTAAAGACCGATACAGAAGCAGAAATAACATCGTAGTTAAATAAAACGCCTATATCTTCTTGCACATTATATTCAGGAACGAGGTTTCTATCACCAATATAATATATTCGAGCGCCTGGATCTAATCCATTAGAAGCGAATTCGGTTATATTAGGTGCCCGGTATCCTTTCCCAACATTTACTTTAAAACTTATATGATTATTGAGTGCATAAGTAGCACCGATGCTAGCAGAAACATTATTATAAAACTTAGTAAAAGAAGGAAATGCTAAGGTTACATTCCTTCCCGTAGTATCACCTAACCATTGTTGAGTAAATCCATTAACGGGGTTCGTAGCCGTATAAAAATTATCGCCTTGCATCCATCTTAAATCGTACCGTAGTCCAGCACTCAAGACCCATTTTTTCAATTCCCACCGTGCATATACAAATGCCCCCATATCAAACAATTGGTAATTAGGTATAGGAAACTCGGTTGCGTTGAGATTTTTATTATTCTGATACATACCATTAACCCCCGTAGAAATATGCAGGGTATTGTACCGTGTTGTTAAATTATATTTAAGGTTATAATTAACGGTATTTAACCGAACATATAAACCAGCCTGAGCGACATCCGTTGGATGATTATATTCGCGTCTAATGTTTTGTTGAAATCCAATTAAAGTTGATAAATCGCCGAACGGTAAGACAAATGAACTATTATTATAAATACGGTAGTGTTGAATTCGTTGATGGAGGGGTGAAAGATTATAACTATTGAGCACGGATTGGCTGACAATTGGTCGATCTTTAGGATTATCTTGTTGTGATTCATATATCTGATAAGTAAATTGACGGGTTAGCGAGTCGCGTGTACCATCGGGGATACCTTGACGATTATCATAGACGGTTACCCCCAATTCGCTTTTCCACCGTGCATCCGTGTAGTAAAAAAAAGCCGAACCATTTGCTTCTCTAAATCCCGAGTTATATACCCGTCCATTAGTGGCGACAACACTTGTGTCGCCCGGTGTTATGGTAACAACACTGCCATCTACAGGGCTAACATAATTTTTAGCTATTCTATAAGAACCATCTACTAAGAATGAAAAATGTTTTTTGCCATAATTTAGCTGAACACTATTTCCAATCATCCCATTATTGCTTTGATATTCAGAATAAGTGGCACCATGCAAAATACCATCTTTTTTTGTAGGTCGGACAGGTGATAAACTAATAACACCAGCAATAGCGTCTGATCCATAAATAATACTAGCTGGTCCTTCCAATACTTCCGCATCACCAATTAAATAATCATCTAATTCTAATCCGTGTTCATCGCCCCACTGTTGTCCTTCCTGGCGCATACCATCAAATAAAGTTAATACACGATTATAACCTAAACCCCTAATATATGGTTTTGATATATTAGGACCCGTTTTCACGGCATTTAATCCTGCTACATTTTGTACCAACACGTCAATGATGTTACTTTCAGTAGTCATCTGTATCATTTTTTGCGATACCTTAACAATAGTCATCGGATTAGTTCGTATGGTTGTAGGTGAGGCACTACCTGTTTGAACCACTATATCTTGTAACTGATGTAATTTTCGATTTTTCATTACCAGCACATGCATAGAATCATTGGTAATGGTAAATGTATCGAGATTATAACCCACGTATTCTACAACAATACGGACCGGTAGATGATTATAGGGTAACCGAAATCGACCGTTATTATCGGTATTAACCCCTAAACCATTAGAAGATGGGATTATATAAAGAGATGCATTGGGCAAAGCGTTACCTTGTTCATCCTTTAATGTCCCTGATAAATGAACATGTTGTTTTTGCTGACTCCATAATGGATAACAATTAAATAATATTAGTATGAATAAAAGGAAAGTCTGTATTTTGCACATATAACAACAATGTACTTATTCAGTGAATATTTAGTTTACTAATTCAGAAAAAAATAAATACTATGATAACTAATCGACAAAGAAATAAAATTTAGATAAATTACCCACTCCATTCGTCACAGATCAAAATTTTCAAAGCTAATTCTATCTACAATTTGATATTCTACTTACTGGTCACCTAAGCCGTAATATCGTTGTAGGATTATGATTTAAAACATCATCACATAATCATAAAGACTAGGAGCGCCAGCTCTATTTTTTGGGGGTCTATGACGAAAAGAGTGGGTAACTTAGCTCACTTTCATATTGATTACCATTGAGCGTATAGCC
>JASGCP010000020.1:1929-23457 GCA_030053995.1 Phycisphaerales bacterium | reverse complement strand
AAATTAAGCAGTATTACCTGCCATTCTTTCTGTTCCTCTGTCAATTCTTTTTTTTTCTTTTCAGTAGATTCCTCACCTTCAGTTTTTTTAAATTCTTTGAATTTCATAATATTTTTTTTAATGATTGATAGCTACGAATTTATTTTGCGACATAAAGAAATAAAAAAAGCAAAGACACCAACGAAAGCCAAACTAAAAAAAGCTCCTAATAAAAAGCTATTAGTACACTCTATTGTTAATGTTTTTAATAGATTGGTTCCTATTATCCCCGCTGATAAAGTAAAAGCTATAAATAGAATTAACAATAAATAGAATTTCAAATTTAGTTTCATAGATATATATTTTTTAATATTTTTTTAAAGGCTAAAAAATGAATGTCCTGCTTTCCAAGAGATAATTGCTTTAAAAACCCCGCCTGCAATTAGAAATCCAAAAACCCACATAATAGCTTTTTGTTTCGCTTCACCGTCTTTACCGAATCCTAATATTCCTAATAAAATTAACCCCATCGCACAAATAAATAGCAATACAATTTTATCGGCAAAATTTAAAAATGTTGATGTTGCAGCGTCTAACGGGGCAGACAAATCGGGCATTGTTTGTGCTTGCGATACAACAACAATAAGGGAAAAGAAAGTAAAAAATACTAAATGTTTCTGTTTCATAGGATATGTAATTTATTGATGATTAATTAATATATAGTTCTTCGATAATTTCTATTATCGGCTTTTGTGTTTTTTCGTGTTCGTTTATTATTTTTATGTTCTCTGCTCCGCTTGTGGCAAATGCTAATTGTTGCTCTTTACTTACTTCTATTCTGTAAACTGCTTCTTCGTTACCTCGCTTGATAAATACTTCAGTGTAATATGGCGGGGGGGACGACTTAGATAGATTGCTATTAATGCTTTCTAATACGGTTAATGTGTTAGCATTATTCATACTAATTTTTTCAGTTAATCTGTTATATCCTTTTTGGTCTTTAAGAATCATAAATATTTGGGTATTATCTATAATAGCTTGAGCGGTACTATTTAATGGTAATTGCTCTACGGATTGTAATACTACGCCTATGCTTCCGTTTTTCTTACGGATTGATTGATACAGAAACTGCACTTGTTCTAATACATTACCCATTAAGAGCGTTTTGGCAAATTCATCAAAAAAGACTATTCCTTTTTTAGATACATCTTTTAATATGTTGTTTTCTATCGTGTAGTTAATGGACAATAGTAGTACATTCATTATTTTATCATTGGTAAGTGCACTTTCGATTTCAAAAACAACTACATCTTTATTATCAACGCTTAATTTTTCTTTTTTAGATTCATCATATAGAAAATGTAGATCCCCGCCCTTAATAAATTGAGGTAAGAGATTGCGCATTTGCGAATAGTTTACTGCTTTTATAAGCTCGCTAAATTTTTGTTTAAACAAATAATCACTGTCAAGAAAAAAAGTAAAATAGTTATATGGATTATGTCCTTCTTCTTTACTGTTTATATATTCTTTTAATGTTTCTTTTATAAAAACGCTTTCTGTTTCAGTAGCAATATCTTTTTTTGTAACATGAGCCCATACAAATTTTGATAGATAATCCAAATATTCGATAGATAAAAGTTTACTTTTTTCTACTGCAAAAGGATTAACACCAAAATTTTTTCCGTGCTGATATTCTATATACAATGCTTTATCGCCTAAAATTTGAGCAAATTTTTTAAACGATTTACCGATGTCTATAATAACTATTTTTAGCCCCTGTTCAAAATATTGTCTTAACCATTCTTGAGCAAGAAACGATTTTCCGCTTCCTGTGGGAGCTAAAATCATAAAGTTACGGGCGTTCATATATTTGTTAGAGCTATCCCACAAATCTACTTTTATAGGGTTATTAAAACGATCGCAAAAATATATTCCTTCTGCATCTTCTTTGTAATGTTCTTGCGTGGGCAAAAAAACAGTAGCTACATTAGAATAACAAGCAGTAAAAAGCCCTGTAATTGGTGTAATAGGCGTGTACGGATTAAGGTATATATATAGATTATCAGCTATTATATGACTAACATGCTTTTTTATTTTTAGCCCTCCTTTAACAAAAATAGGGGCAACAATCTTATTAATGTTACTTAAATCTACTTCATCCTTAAAAGGAACGAACAAAGTGTAGTTCATTTGTACAATTCTTTTTTCGTTATGCTCGTCTGCAAATTCTTCTAAAAGAGCTTCTAACTTTTTAATTTTTTTCTCAAATGAAATAGCTCCGTAGCTTAAGCGATGATAGGTTTGTTTGTTGGCTATTATTTTCGCTTTTCTTTCGTTAGGATTTTCAATAAAAACTGTTAAAACAGAAATTCCGGGCATCCCTAAAAACAAAGCGAATTTATCCCCGAATCCAATAGGTAATTTTCCAATGTTATCTATATCCATTATAGCATTATCGAACTCTTTATTTTCGCTTACAGAGTAAGCGCAAACTAAATCGTCTCGAACTGTTAAAAATGTTTCTTTGCCTAATTTTCTCTCGCTTATATCTTTTTCCAGTCCATCAAAATAATAGTCCTGTACGAAGTCCCATACTTCGCTTTCTTTCATTGGGGTAATTTTACCGCCTTTCATACTTTCAAATGTTGGCACTGTTGCATTTTCAAATAATGATATTTGTTCGCTTATTTCTTTTAGTTTTTTTTCTACTTCAGTTATATTTTCAATATCACCATAATCAAAAACTAAGCTCATACATACTTTGAGTAGTTTAGTTTTTCTATTAGAAAAATGATTGATGTAAAACTTTTGCAAAATATTACTATTTAAATACGATTGAATCGTTTTAGACTTTTCGGTATTAATAGCATAAAATTTTACTGTGCAATTAATGGGCAATGCGTTAATTAATCTCATGTAACTATATTGCACTGCCTTTACTTCGTTTTCAGACAAAGAATAAGCATGAGCAAGGGTTATATTATAGCAGTATGCTACTGTTTTCATATTAGTAACAATGCAATTATTGGTAACTTCATCTATTATATTTAGTTCTACTATATTCATTATTTTTCCGAGAATATTTTGCTTAAATAATTATTTACTTGACCGATGAGCTTGTATTTTATTTGAACCATTAAAAATAATAAGGGAAGAGAGTATAATATATCAAGCCCCGATAATTCTAATAACAAATCAGGTGTTTTTTTCAACATGTTTGTAATACTTTCATTATCTTTTTCAATTAATTTTTTATATGTTTCTACGGTGGCATTAGTAGATTTTGACGACAGGTTTTCTTGAAGGGACGAATTGTTAAGCAACTCTTGAACAGCATTTACATCGTTTTTATGATTGCTATGCAAAAAATTATATATAAGATGATCGCTTAATTGAATGTAAATTAAATCTATAAAATGAAAAAACATCATAAGCAAAGGAAAAGCTAAAATAACCTGTATCATGAGCAGTATATAATTCCAAAATTTTGTTTTATATTTTTCTAAAAGCGACATCGCAAATACAATAGGCAAAAAAATATTAAGCATTAATAATACGACCGCTCGTTCTATATAAACCATTAGTCCAAGCAAGTAATTTAAAAAAAGCATTGAAAATTGAACGAAATACATGCTTATTAGAGCGATGTGTACTTTGCCTGTTTTTAATGCACCTGATATAAGTCCACCTATAGGGATACCAAACACTGATAAATGTTGAATAGATTCTTGTATTTGTTCTTGAAATTTGTAAATCGTCCACAGTGTAGATACTCTTCCAAATGCTTTAATTATATAATTAACCATTGAATCACCTGAAGTTATGGTCGCGTTGTCTGTCCATTTTATAAAAAAAGGTTCTACCCAATAAAAAACATCTCTAAAAAATAAAGCACTTACGATTGTGGTTATAATAGTAAGGGTATCGCTAACACCAAAAACTTCGCCCCATTTGATGCTATCTTTCTGACTATCTGCTAACTTTTTTCGCCAAATATTGACGCAACTAAAAGCTAAAAAAATTAAAGAAATTGCATCCGCAAACTTGCCCATATAAACTAATAATGGGTAGTTATTAGAGGGATTAAAAAACTCTCTATAGGCCTCGTGTATTGCATTTTTTAGAAAATAGGGCAATAAATTAGATGATGTTGCAATATTAGAGCTATCAACAAGTTGAGACTGTAGTAGTATCATTAGAAGTTATATTTTATTGTTGCCCCAAGTGTTGGTAGGTTAATGCTATTAGCCCCTAAGTATGCTTTTAGTCCTCCTTTAATTCCTAATATTACTTTACTGCCTATCCTAAAATTAAGTTCGGGCACAAAGTCTATACCATACAAGTTTCTGTTTGCAAAATAAAACCCTCTATCATATATATAGTTTTTTGAATAAGAAAAACCAATCGGAATAATAAAATTAAAAAATCGGTAGCCTAATAAACTATGTAAAGACGCTAATATACCTACATTAGTACCTGCATATACATTATTGGGGCTATTAGCAAAAAAGCCACTTGCATAAATACCAAACGGCAAAGTTCCAATAAAGTATTGCCCTGTAATATCATATAAACCACCTTTATTAAATAAGTAGCTTGTACCTACTCCGATATTGAAAGCATTTTTAGGATAATTATATTGTACTTGTGCGGTCGCATAATAACATATAACAATCAGGGAAAAAATACATATAGCTTTTTTCATGCTTTTTTATTTTTAGTATTTGCGTAATTTCTTTTTATCGAATTAGAGAACTGTGTAAATTTTATTGCTTCTATTTCTTGTGTTGTTAGAATTTGGTATTTCTGCAAGTCGGACAAAATTGTTTGACATAATAAAAATAAAGGAATATTATTATTAATATCATCTCTGTAAATCCAAGCTAACTCACTATATAGCCCCCTATCCCCAAATTTTCTATGTTTAAATAATAGCTTTAATTTTTCTTCTTTTTCTGTTGCTTCCATATTTCTATTTGATTTTTTAATTCTTTTTCAAATTCAACTAAAATATTTTTCAGGTATATAAATAGCTTGCCTATCATTTTTGAATAAGATATAGTTTATAATTATCTGCTACTGACACTTTCCCTTTCCCTTTTAGTGCTTTGCTTATAGCCCCTACTGTACCACCTACAAGTTGCCCTACTGCTCCAACCATACCGCTACCGATTGTTAATGCAGAACCACCCACATCAACTGCACTATTTGATATGTCTTCTTTAACTGATAAGCCTTGTATATTTATTCCGCTTTTGCCATCGTTGTTATCTATTAGTTTATAGTTGCTTATATCTATTATATTGCCATCATTAACAATATTGGCAGGGGATAGATTGAGCCTATTAGACCCGTAAGCTATATCGCAAAAAAATAAAGCCCCACTTGGCAACCCTAAAAAAGACTTACCTAAGCGCAAGCGTAATAGTTCGCCGTCACCTATAGTTTGTGCCCCATCAACATAAACAGGTATTTTTACGATTTCTATTTGCTTCGGTAATGCTTCGATGCTACTATTTTTTTCTTTTTTGTTAATCTCTTTCTCAAATTCATCTGATAAATCTAAGTAGGTGCTTACTTTCTTTTCATTATTATCATTGTTATTTTCTTTACCGTGCTTTTTAGGTGATCCTTTTAAATTTTTTAAATTATTAATAGTTGCATTTGCTCTATTGATAATTTCTTTAAGTGTGTCTGTGCGATTAATAGATATGGTATCTACTTCATGCTCAGATTTCTTTTTGGTTGCTAATGGTTCTGAATAGGATGAATCTTTATAATCGTTCACCCCTTCATTGCCATCAACCTTTACTTCGCCTATCGATGTTTCATTTTTTTTTATCTGATTCTTGCTATCTTTAAACAAAGAAAAAAGCATAAACATTACAATAAAGAACATTGCAATAGATACGATTACTATTTTTACTGTTTTCTTATTCATTATTGTATTTTAATGTTATTTATAAATAAGCCAAAAGGATTGATAACATTAATAACACCACTATACGCTAAACTACCTGTCATTGTATATTCATTATTAATTGTTTTATCACCTATTGTAATATTTTGTTTTATTGTCGCAGTAAAAGTGCTTCCAATTATTTGTATGGAGCTTGCTAAAAAATCTCTGTCTATATCTGATATCCCCCTAAGTGACTTAACCTCTCTATATAAATTGATATTTTGTTGTAAAAATATTTTTAGATTGTCATCTGCTAATGTTTGTACCGCTTTTACATGCTGGTCAATATTCTTATAATTGTAGTTAAACAACAATATTGCAAACTGATAAACGAAACCTCGAATTTGTACTGCTGTACTTCTGTCGTAACTTTCTATGTGGGAGTTATATACATTACCCACTTTATCAATTATGCGCACTTCGTTTAATGCCGTTTTAAACATTACATAATTGAATATCGCAAAGCATATAAAACCTATTACCATCGCCCCCGAAAATAGATACAATACACGCCTTTGCCTTTGTATTATTTCCGCTGTTGTTAATATTTTTTTTATTTGTTCGCTTTTCATTTCTTTTTAATTATCGGATGGCATTGTAATTAGGTGATGAATTATTTATATAATTGTCATATTCATCTTGTACCATAGAATTATATATGGCGTTTAAAGATGAGTGCACACTGTATAAATCATTATTTGCTTTGCTTATTTCACTTTTTACTTCTTTAAATATGTTTTCAAAGTTTGCATTTCCAAATTCTTGCTTTTTAAGGGAAGCTAAATGAAGGTATAAGTCTATAACTGTATTCATGCTTGTTATTGATGCTCTCGCATAGCTATTACAAGTATTTACCATATCGGTATAATTCTTTTTTTGCTTAGGTGTTAATTTCATTGTTTTCCCTTTGCTATTGATTTTTTTGCCAAGATTAATAATGTTATTGCTTGTTAGAACTACTTGATATGTCTGTGATGCAACATCTTTAATGGTAATAGCGTATTGCATAGCGGTTGTTACTTTTTTTACTGCTTGTGCAGCTTTTTCCATTTTTTCTAACGACCCTAATGCCATGTTAGTAGTACCAAGAATTGAATTAGTAGCCAAGCTAATGCCTTCTAAAACAGGTGCAGCTACTGCAAACTGACTATACGACAATATAGGCACTGCAACAATAAAGGTCAAAAATATATATAGCTTCTTAATCATCATCTTGCATTAGATTTACTGCTTTAGGTTGTGTTTCTACAATACTATCACTAAAATATTTACCTGCTTCAATTCCTCTTTTAGTTATTTCTTCGTAAGTATCCGCAACGATTTTATTAATATTTTGCTTAACAAGTTTTTCTTCTGTCGCTTTAAATTCACTTACATTTTTATAGTCAAAGGTGTTTTTTTTTGCTTTGCCACCTGTAAAAGATATAAACTCCCCTGTTTTTAATTGGAATAAATCGGGGGTTCTAAATTCTTTTTGTTCTTTTTTGCTTTTGTTTGTTCCTTGTGATGTTTGAATAATTGTTCCTTTGGTACTGTACGAATATTGGTCTTTTTCGATGTAATCAAATAACTTTTCGTAGTAGTCGCCTGTTGCACTATCATTGATTTTACCGATGAATTGGCACGATAAGTTGCTTATTATGGCTCTTGGCGTTACATTGTTGCTTTGTTCTTCTGCTAAACTTAGGTCTTGAATCATAAATATAGTAGCTATTTTTCGGCTTCTCATGGTCGCTGGCTTGCGACTAAAACCTTCTAAGTTAATGGTACTACCTTCATCAACTATTAAAGATGTAGGGACACTTTTTTTAATGTCGGTACGCATGGCAAAAGATATAATCAGCTCCATAACGCTATTAATAATAGGTAAAGCAACTTTTTCGTGTGCCATATTATTTAATAGATATATCGTTTTTTGTTTTTCATTTATATCTAAAGTTTTATATACTCCGACCGCATCATACAAAGAATAAAAAACAGGTTCGTTGGCAAATTTTCCTATAAAATTTTGTACGGTTGCCCCTATGCTTGTTAATGTTTCTTTAGTTGCCACAATAAAGCTACCTGCTTGACTTTTAGCTTTGCTATTGGTAGCAATTATTTTTTTGAGCTGGTCTAAATTGCCTACCTCATTAATCATTGCAATCATTACAGGTAAACTGCAATATTTATCTTTAAACTCTTTATTTTTTTTGGCTTCTTCAATAAATAATATTGCTACGCCTGTAAGCATTCCTACTGTTGCTTCTGTAAAAAAGCTATTGCCTTTTTCAGTGGTCTTATCTTGTGTTTTTTGAATAAGTTGAATAAAAAAACTTTTAAGCTCCCCTAAATTAGAAAAATATGATTCTTCTAAAAGGTTAATCTTGTCTGTATATTCTGGTGTCATGGGGGCATATATAAAAAACTCTTTCGTTTTTCGCTCGTCCTCAAAAGTTTTTCCCTCTTCTGCAAATCCGTTAAGATTAGTAAGCCCGTATTTTATTAGTTCATCGTCTTTATAACAATAAACAATATTGCTAAAATTATGCTCCCTAAAGTGTTGCATTAATGGAACTAATACCGCTCTTGTCTTACCGCTACCAGCTGCACCTCCTATATATATCCCTGCAAATACATCATCAATAATAACCCCTTTAATATTTGCTTTTTTTTCTGTTGTATTAATTCTTATAAGAGGTATATTAATTTTTGCTCTATTTTTTAGTATAAAATAAATAATAACAATAAGGGAAAAGAAAAATATTATAGCGAAGTCTTTAGGACTTAGTACAGAAGCTATATAATTTTTAGCTCTCATAAAGCCATCTACAAGCCACCAAAAAAATTCTTTGTACTCTTGCATATTTATTGGAAATATCCGCGATGATTTATTCTAACATTAGGTAGCCATTTTGATAGCTCATTAATATCATTAAGATTATTATTAGGATTTTCAATATCAAATAATATATCTATCTGGTTTAATGTTTCGCATCGTTTTATATTATTTATATTATCTTTTAATTTTTGTACACTAACAATAGTACATATTAAATTAACGACGACTAACCCATTTATTAATGGCAGTGCCTCAAAAATATTACGCCAGAAATGGCAGTTTTGTAAATCAAGGTATTTATTCCCTTTTATTGTGTTTATTTCTTTAACTGCTACAGATAATTCCATTGCTTCATAAGGAAAAATATATTCTAATAGTCTTATATAAGTCCAATCTTTTTCGGGTCTAATAAGTTGTATCATTATAGGGTTATTTGTTGATTTTTTAATTTAGATACTTCATTTTTCAAGTCATCATTCCAATCTTTCAAGTTAGGTACTGCTCGTTCTATACTTACATTTAAAGGTTTCAATTGTTTGTATATTAATGTTGCTTGCTCGTTACCTTTTACATCGTTGTCGTGTCCTAAAATAACATGCTTACAATCTTTAGCTATATCTATAATATGCTGTAATTGTTCTTTTGAGGGATTGCCCCCTGTTGCTATATAGGTGCATTCGCACTGATAGAGGTTTTTATGGCTAAGACAATCAATGGGGCTTTCCGTGATAAATACAGTTTGCGGATTTTTGCCTTCTTTAATAAAAAGACTTTCCCCTTTTTCGCCTTTGCCGAAAAAATACTTTTGTTTCCCTTCTTTAGCGTAGGTGTTTATCATTTGTATTTGTGTAACATCTTTTTTTCTATTTTTGAATAGAAATAATGGCTGTGGTACATTTTCATATTCACCTTTTAAGTTGCCTTGCTTTACTACATCTTTGAATTGTTCTAAAATTTTGGCATTTATTTTTCGTTCGTTTACGAGGTACCCACCATTTAATTTTAATTCCTCAATTTTGTAGCTGCTTAAGTCAATCTTTTGTTTTTCTGTTTCAGGTGCTACAAAATTGCTTACATCGGCTTTTAGATATTCGGCACTCCTAAAATCTGCGATAAAATCTTTGGTGGTAGTCTTGCCCGTTTCTCTTGTCCATACATCATAAGCACTTAGCGTTTTTCCGTTACCTACATTGTAAGCCAGATTGCTATTGTTGGCATAAACTAAATAAGTATCACTTTTAAAATTAACAGCCATACACTTGGCTGTACTTTTATCTTTTTTGATTTCCCCGCCAATTGAGACAAGATACTGCCCCATGTTTACAGAATTTTTTATTTTTTGTGCTTCTAATTTGTTGTGTTCCCATTCTTGTTTTAGTATTGAATCGGTTGGGGTATTGCTATATTGTATTTTGCTTTCATTCATTGGATTAATTGGCTTCTCTTGATTTAATTTTTGGTTTTGTTCCTGTACATATTTTTCGTTATTCATTATGTAATCAACTGCCTTGCTTGCCAATTCTACCGCTTTGTTAAATGTTTCAATGTTAAGGCTGTTATCCCTAACCCAAGAGTATATATAATTAGCTTTTTCTTCGATGAATTTTCTATTGTCAACTCCTGATATATGGCACAGGTAAGATGCAGTTAACTCTGCAACAAATTCGCCAAAATTATATGTTTCTTTTAGTTTATCTGCTTCTATGCCTTTTCGGGCATCTACTTTGTTTATATACAAAGAAAAATCTTTACTGCCTAATCTATTATCGGCAAAAACACTATGAGCAAGCTCGTGAAAATATGTAGAATAGTAATGATCTAAACTTATAAATTTTTCTTTGTTGGTTAAATTAATGCTATCCTTTTGTGGAAGATAATAGTTATCGGTTCCATCACTAAAAGTAATCTTAGGTTTATTTTTATATGATTCTATAATTTTTTCAGCGTTATCAATAACATACCGTGGTACTTCATTACCTTGTCTTGGTGGGTTAAATAGCTTGCTTATAACTTCTTCTTTAAGTCCTTCTATATTTGCGATGTTATGGACTGCTTTAACCATTACCCCATAAAATTGAGATTCTTTTACTTTTTTTGTTTCCCCTGCTGTTTTATTTTCTTCGTTTTCTGTAGTTTTTATAAGTGGCACAAAAATAGATAAACCTTTACTTCCTTTTTTTACTTGCCCTCCTAATTCTTTCCATTGCTCGTATCCTGCTACATACATTGAATTGTATTGGTTGACCTTTGTTTGCAACATTATAAAAACACTATTACGAATTCCTGTATAATATTTTTCGGTAACGGGATTATAAGGATACCCTATTTTAGGTACGGGGTTATTAAAAACATTGTTCTCGAATACTTGTTTTAGTTTGCTTTGCTCTTGCAAAGCATTTAAAATTTTTGTATTTACTTCGTTTATTTTTTCTGCAGGCGTTATTTTTTTGTACTTTTCAGGCGACTCTTCCATAACATTGTTCTGGTTACTATCATAATATTCATATAAAGCATTTGTTATTTTTCCTTCAGGAATTTTAAAATATTGGATAGGCTCATTCGTTGCTAATTTTATTCTTCCATCATAAATAAGAACAGAATTATCAACTTTAACTCGGATTTCTGCCATTTTCATGCTCAGATCATGTAGTGCTCGGTCATCTTTATCACTAAATATAGCCCCCCCGCTCGGATGATTATGAGCCATAATTATAGAAGTAGCATCATGTTTTTGTGCTTCTAATTGAATTAGATCGGCATCAAATCGAACGCTACTTTCATTTCCTACAAACATTTGTTCGAAAGCGACAACTTTTTCATTTTTAACAAACAAAATAGAAAAATACTCCTTATCAGCATATCCATATTTTATTGATAAAAAATCAAAATAATTTTTTATGGTTTTATTATCAGTAATAGATTCGTTGATAAATTTTTTTTCTAAATACCGTAAGTTTATTTCTTTTATTGCCATTATTTTGGTGGCTTCTTCTTCTGAAAATCCGTACTTTTTAAAAAAAATTGCATTGTCGCCATTATACAGAGTAAGCATCGGATACTTTGTATGTTTGTTATATTCTAAGTAGTTTAGAACGGCTTGTTCATTGCCCGTTAGTTTAGATAAATAATTGATATTGTGTTTATTTAATATATTTCTTTTTTCTTTTGGTTTTTGCATTTGTTGAGAACTATATATTGAAGCATCAATATAATGTTTAGCATAATATTTAATAGGGGATTTTTCATCGTGTACATTGCTTCGGAATTTCTCTCCTCTAAATTCAAAAAAATCTATAAGTGCTTCTTTATTATTTATTTTTTGGGCTTCTTTCTCTATTTTATTAATAGCTATTTTTTCTTCATCTGACAAATGATATACTTCTTGGTTACTGCTATTCGCAACATAAATAACAAATATCCCCTTTGCATTACGATCTTTTATTTCTTTTATAATTTCATCGTTTTTTTTTAATATCTCTATTGGTTTTCCATTTTTCAACTCGGATATATGCAATAAATTATATCCATGATCTACATAAATAATACTCGTTCCTTCTCTATCAGCATTTTTTATATTACTATGTTCATTATATACTATGCTTGCAATATTTCTTGGATCCAAACATCTCGGATAAATTTTAGTATTTCTATATTCTATATTTTTTGCCGATAAATCTTCTGTTAAAAGCCTTTTGCCCTCCGAAAAATAATAGTCTATAAGAGGCAAATTATTTTTTTGCGCTTCTTCATTTAATTTTTCAGTTTTTTCTTTTCCTATAAGTAGTTCTATAAGCTCTCTATTACTTTGATTCATTGCTGTTTTTTTACAGGTGTTGTTAATTGATTAAAGTTTTCAGTTATTTTATTGATAAATAAGTCTATTTGTTGCCCTAAAGAACTTAATTTAAACTCGCTATGCTGTATCACCTCTAACCAATCTTTTGTGTCTCTTGTTTTATCTTTCAAATATTCTAATCCTTTGCCATTATTTCTTTCCAGCGTGTCTTGTATATATATCCACAACCCTAACTCGCAAATTTCTAAAATTGCTTCTTTAATCTGAACAACTTCAAAGGCTTTAATTGACAATTTTAAATACATCGTATTGTCAAAATTTTCTTTTTTCTCTGCTTCATTAATTTTCATCTTATACAATTCTATTTCTTGCAAGCCTTTACCGTACATTCCATTTATTTCTTCTTGATTGATATAAAACATAATATTTAGTTTTTTGTGATTAATAATTTTTATATATCAGTTCAATAGGTTGTAGCAAATCTTTTATAGCCAAAATATCCGATTCGCTTTCTTGATAAAAAGTGCAGATGATAGTCTTCAAATTCTTACATTGCTTTATAGATTGTATGTTGTCCATAAAATTAGAAACCCTATCTATATTCGTATATCTAATATCTAACTCCTCTAAATCTTCTAAAATATTAATTGCCCCCAATAGCCCTTCACAAAAACATGTATTAGATAATATCAATTTTTTACAAGAATGAATTCTATTTAAGAAGCCCTTGCAATAAATAATATTGTTCTCTAAATCTTCAAAATCATTATCGTCATCGCTTAAGCCAATAGGCAGTCCATCTATATTTATCACTTCTGCTTGCGTGCACTCTAATTTCATTATAGCATCATACTCTTTCGTGTTATCATCTCTTATTTCATCGTCTATTGAAATACTTTTTTTAAATGTTATGCTCATAATTTTACAAATTTTGAATGATTAATAAAAAATGGTGGAATAGATATTTTCAGCTTGCGGTTGCCTACATTACTCTCTTCTAAAATTGATAGCTTTAATAGTTGCTCTTTGCTTAACACTAATTTTTTGATTTTAAGTATATAGTCAAAATGCTTGTGCGGGTCTATATTGTTTTGCCAAGATATTGACTCGTAAGGTATGGTCGTTTCTTGGTTGCTCGCTAACTTCGTATTTTTCTTAACAAAGTTTACGATTGAAATTGCGTTGACGCTATATCTTATATCAGTATTATTTTTAAGTCGTATAAACATATATGTATTATCACCATCCGTTGTAATAGCATAAACATCTGCTTTTACGCCGTAATAGGTATCAAAAAAGCCATATACTGTTCTCTGCTGTTTGATACTATCTTTTTCAATATGCTTTTCTTTTACAGATACTTTATTGTCGTTTATTTCTTCATTTTTGATAGGACTTATTGCAATTGGTTCGCTTGTGCTTTCTATCATGTGAAATACATAAGTTTTTAGTCCCTCTTTATAATATATATCTGCACTGTAAAGACTGCTATCTTCAAAAATAACCGTCAAATTGGTGGTTACAAAAGGTTGCACTTCGTTTGGCTTTTTTGCCTGCAACAATAAATTTTTACCTCCTTCAATACTACTGAATACTTGCACTGATTTAGTGCCTATTGTGTAGTGAGCTATTTTTTTGTGAAAAGATAGTATTGTATGTTTATATCCTGTTACAGGGATGCTATCTATATTCCATTCTTGTGCGGTTGCATAATAACATATAACAATAAGGGAAAATACATATATAGCATTTTTATACATATTATATGGTATTTATGTAAACTTTTATAGTGTAATAAAAAAAATAATGCAAAGATACAATAAAAAATTAAAAAGAAATAGCTTGTTTTAAAATTCCTGTAGCTTGTCTTATTACACTTGTGCCGTCTATTCGTCCCATAAGCAATGCTTTCAGCTCGCTACTCGGATTTTGTAAAGGACTATAAGCCCTATTAAGCAAATGGTTGGCGTCTAATTTATTAAGCCCACTTTCTGACTTAGCAAGTCTATGAGATATTGTTGCCATCCCGTTCATATATTCTTCATTTTTGCTTGTTAGTTCTTCTGCTAATGCAAAGTCTTTTTTTTCTATTGCCCGTTTAATATTTTTTTGATTCATAGCAATTCTAAGCCCGTACTCTGCCTGTAACATTAAGCTGTTGTAAGGGTTAAGATTAATAGCTTCAAAGCCATAATCTTTATGCTTCGGCTGACTAAAATATTTCTGTTGGTTATGCTGCACATAATTGCTTCTTTGGTTAGCATTTTTAAGTTTATTATACATTTTTTCATTCTCTGGCCTATTGTAGTTTTCCATTTGATCAAAAGATACCTCGCAAGATTGTGCAAACTTATTAATGGGAAATTGTTGGAACGGTGAATGTTTACCCCCTAAATTGTCTTGTTTAGATATTATAATGTGTACATGGGTATTATCCCCTGTGCGATTCATTCCCTCCTTAATGCACCCTTTTTTCTCTTCTGAATAGAATACTATCTTCTCCTCGCTGTTTTCGTGGGCATACCCTTTATATTTATCCAATTTTATTTTAATCAGTTTTTCGGCATCCTCTACGCTTTGGGCGTTTTTTATCTTTTTATCAAGTGCTTTTACTGCTATGTTATTTTGTACATGCCTATCCTCAAATTTATAGGTTCTATTAGATTCTATTTTGGCACTCCATTTCACCTGATTAGCGTCTAATTTAGCTTCGTGATAAAACCTATTAAATATAGTCCGCCCCTTTTCTAACTTGGTATTTTTATCGATTGTTTCATAGTGCGTAACTGTATTTACCTCTTTGTATTGCTCGGGCTTGCTATTCGGGGTATATTGATCCTTTAAATAATTGATTTGTATATTTTTCTCTAATACTCCGCTATCTATTAAAGATTTTATTGCCTTATCTATTTTATTTGTTTCTTCTGGCTTTGCATCACAAAATTCTTTATCGCCTACCCATATATTGACCTTACCGTTTTGCATATTTTTACAATATGCTTCTACATTGTTTCTATTCCTTTTGTCATTGATTATATATTCTTTTGTGTATTTGAAATATACAAAATGCTTTTTTCGCGAGGTGTTATGAGTGTGTACATACTCATTCACTACCTGTTGCGTGTAGGCTTGTATCCTTCTTTCTTTTTCTTTTATAGCTTCCTTACCTGTCAATCCTTCTTTTTTAATGGTATCGTCAATATGTTTTAATTCGTTAGCACTTGGACTTATAACCATGCTAAAGTAATCATCTTCCCCTATAATAGATTGGACTTCACCACCTACCATATCCTTTGCCACCGAATTAAAATATCTTCCCCCTCCCTCTTTGTCTAGGTAATTAATATATTCGTCAAGTCGCATATTGCGTCCTTGTATCTTAGTTCCTTCCGACTTTAACATTTTTAAATACATCTTCCTTTCGTTTTAATACTATTTTATTGATAGGTTTTCTGTAATTAGTGATTTTGTACCCTATAAAATACACTATCCCTACCCCTATCCCCCCTTCAAATAACAATCCCCAACTAAAACGCATCGCCAACCACGAAAAATAAAATATAACCGCCCCTGCAACACATACAAATTGCCAACCACCTAAGCCAAAAAGACTAATCCTATCTTCAAAGCCCCTATCTATATTTATCATATTTTATTACTTTTTGTAAGGGTCTGGGTTCGGTAATTTGGCGAACTGTTTCCACTGCTCACTATTTTTCAACTTTTTCCTTTTCTCTTGAATTATATCCCTGCTTAAAATCCGTCTTACATGGCTCCAATACGCTGTATCTTCTTCATAACGGAACCCAACTTTAGAATACGGGAACTCAAATTGACATTTTGCCTTCATTGGATCATCGTCTTCGCTATCGTCTTTTTGAAACATTCTAATACCGCTAACGATGAAAATAAGCTCGTTTAGTATTTCGTCTTCGTCTGTATTTTTTACGATTCTATTTAACCGATCGTTTTCAGCTAACAATTCATTTACCCTGTCTTTTAGTTTTTCATTGCTATTTTTTAACTTTTCAACCTCTTCGCTACTTACAGTTACATCTGCTGTCTTTTTTTCATTTATTTCCAGCCCCGCATCTTCTAATTCTTTGGATATTTTTTGCAGAGCTATCTTTTGAGGTAGGTGATACCTTTTTTCTTGTTCTACTATAAAAGATGTTATCTGGTCAACCCTATGCAAGAAGTCCTTGTTAATAGTTTCCCTCATATTCCCCCAAAACTTAGCCATTTCATCATTACCTAAGTTACCCCCTGCAAAATGCTTGTCCCACATATCCTGTATAAACGCTCCTATATGTAGCGTTTTAAAACCATTGCCTTCTTTTTTCTTTCCTTCTTCAGTAACCTTTTCACAATGATCTTTAAGTTTTTTATGCAAGTCTTTTGTTACGCCAATAAACGAAATATTTTTTTCCATAAAAACAATATTACAAAATAAAATTATAAATTACAACAAAAATAAATATACTTTGTAATTATTAAACTTTTATTTTTGTAACTAAAACTTATATTTTGTAATTTAAAAAATATAAATAATTGAAAATAAACAACTATTTTAAAAAAAATTACAAAATAGATTACAAAATATCTCATACTTCTTGCTCACTTTTTCTCTATTGTTATCTTTTGCTCACTTTTTCTCTATTGTTATCTTTTGTATTCGGTGTTTTTTTACTCACTTTTTCTCTATTGTTATCTTTTGTATTCGGTGTTTTTTTACTCCTGTTATCTTTTATTATAATGTAAAAAATAACATTTTAAAATATATTATTTATTGTTATATATTATATAATATACAAAATAAACATAAAATATTTGTATTATTATATTTATTTTGTATATTTGTATATTAAAAATATAAAAAAGTAAAAAATATTTTATTAATTTAGAAACATTGAAAATTCTGCTTGATAACAATTCTATCAGTTCTGCAATAGACAATGACAGTTTGATTTTTGGCGAAAAAATGGAAATAGCGTAACAATTGATGAAAATGGATTGATAGTTTTAGTTGATGAAGGAAATGCAATTTTTAAATTTGCAACAGAAAAAGAATTTATTGATCAAATTGTTAAGTGGGCTAACGAAAATTTTATTGACTTATAAAAATATTACAAATGATAAAATACAAAGATATTCAAGCAACTTTTAAAAAAAAGTATGGAATAACAATTAAAACTTGCTGGATTGCGGACGTAAAAAGACAGATGGGTTTTAAAGTTAGAGAAGCACATAATAGACAAGGAAATAAAATTATAAATGAATGCAAAAAAGAATACATTCAAAAAATTAAAGATATTATCAATGGTAAATAATGAGCAAAAAGAAACAATCATAAAAATGTTTGACCAAAAAATAAAAGGTAGGTACTCTTATCTTATATCAGTTTTTTGGAACGAAATTGAAAAAGAATACATCATCAACAATGTAATTAAATACAAGCTCATCATTTTTCACATAGAAAACAGCTTGGACAACAAAGTTAAAATTGGTTATATGCAAATACGACAAGCGGTAACATACTATATTGAATCTTTAAAAAATAACAATAAGGGAAAAGAAAATCCGACGCCCTCAAAAAATGAAGAACAACCTAATAATAATAACTCTCTCGGCGATGATTTTGAATTTTAAAATATTAAAAAACTATATATCATGAAAGAAATGTATTTCATCGTTCAAGGCAAAGGCGGCGTAGGAAAATCATTCCTCACTTGGCTATACGCTATAAAAAACGAAAATAATCCCAAAGTCATATTTGTAGATATTGATCAAATAAATAAATCTTCGCAAAAAGCTCTGAATTTTATTCGAATAGATAAAAGGGTATTATTTTATAACTGTCTTGATGAGGAAAAAAAAATAAGTAGAGAAAAATTCGTTCGCTTAGTAACGGAGTTATACAAAATGAATTTTGATAAGTTTTATATAGATTTCGGGGGGAGTGAAAGCGAGCAAATCATTCATCTATTTTCGGACGAAAAAAATATAGACTTTCTTGAATCATATGGAAAGAAAAATACTATCACTATAAAATTTCTCGTTGTCATGTCTGGTGGCGACCCCTATAATGCTTGTATAGAATATTTACGCAGACTAAATAAAGTGGCAAAGTCTGATGCAATTATTGCCATGCTCAACGATTTTCGCTTCAAAGGACACGAGCAACAGAAAAAAGAATTAGAAGTTTTTACCGCTACTAATAAAATTGGATTGGCAAACTTTGGAAACTTCGATTTTGGTAGCGAAACATTAGCAACTGTAACAACCGCCATAAAAAATGGAACAGGCAGTTCGCAATTCAAAGATGATGACCTAACAAAACACATGATTTCTTTTGCATCAAAAAATATATAAAAAAAGGTAGCTATCACTACCCTAAAAAATACTTCTCACAATATTTTTTAATTTTAAATTTTTAACGCATGTCAAATTTAATAAAATTTCTAAAATATCAAAATATGAAACATTTTTTATTTCTTTTATCATTTCTATTTTTGATATCGTCGTCCTGCAAAAAGGTTGACAACAGTAGCGTAACAAAAAACGACTTAACTATTACGGTATCGCAACAAAGCGACCGCATACTATTCGCCTTCAACCCTGATACTATTAATATTGCCTTGAGCGGCACCAAGTCAAGCCCATTTGATTACTACTTTCCAATGTCGTTCACTACCAGCGATAGCCTCCAAATGATACAGCCTGACGGTACTCTATCACCCAAAAGTTTATCTTTTACATATTCCAATTATGGTAATATGAAATTTGTTTTTACGCCAAAACAAGATAATACTAATCTCACCTTTACAATTACAGACCGATTCGATAAAAACAAAGCGACCCAATATTTTACCGTTTCCACTCTAACAAATGAAGTACAGCTATCAATAGATAATTTGTCACGCACTATAGGAACTTCTCAAAATGACACAATACCGGTAACTATTGCAACTGAAAATACACAAGAAATTTTTACGCTCTATAGCGATAGTGTGTTATCATATAAAAAGGGAAATAATACACAGAAGGGAAAAATCATCTCATTATCCGGGGCGGGTACTTATCAGTTAGTTTATACTCCTTCTTCTTCGGGTAACTTCACCAATAATGTATATGTAACATCTCAATATCAAATCAAAAGCAATACAGTAACTTACACCACCGCCGTCACTAATAGAGCATTATACACGAATTTTGAGGTTGATCAGATATCGAAAAAACTTCTTTTCGCTAACACCCCGATAAAATTAGACTTGAAAATAACGCAACAATCAAGCCCTGTAAGTAGCTTCAGCTTCACCGCTAACGATTCTATAACATATGACGGCGTTCTGTACCTCGAAGGTAGCACCATAACCGTCCCTCTTAATGCGGTGGTAGGTAGTACAACTATTCCTTTATATTATCGCACTTATAGAAGCAATCAAACTTTCAATATGATCATAGCATATAATGGCGGTACTGCAGCAGATACCGCACCGATACCGCTCGCTAAAAGCTATGCTACTGTGGTAGGGGATAATGGGTTATATTCCACGACAACGGACGGCGGGATAACTTGGTCACCTGCTCAAACTATTATGGGCATGAGTGATATTAATGCTGTTGCATTTAGTTCAGCGACAAACGGCGTGGCGGTAGGGGATAATGGGTTATATTCCACGACAACGGACGGCGGGCAAACTTGGGCACCTGCTCAAACAATTTCAGGCATGAGTTCAATTTATTCAGTTGTATTTAGTTCAGCGACAAACGGCGTGGCGGTAGGTTATAATGGGTTATATTCCACGACAACAGACGGCGGAAGAACTTGGTCACCTGCTCAAACAATTCAAGGATTTGAATTTATTCGTTCAGTTGCATTTAGTTCAGCAACCAACGGCGTGGCGGTAGGTAGTGAACATACCGGAAAATTGAATTTTGTAGGGCAGTATTCCACGACAACAGACGGGGGGATAACTTGGGCACCTGCTCAAACAATTTCAGGATTTAGTAATATTAATACTGTTACATTTAGTTCGGCAACAAACGGTGTGGCGGGCGGCAATGATAGGCAGTATTCCACGACAACAGACGGCGGAAGAACTTGGTCACCTGCTCAAACTATTTCAGGATTTTATGATATTAATATTAATGCTGTTACATTTTCTTCTTCAACAAACGGCGTGGCCGTAGGGCAAAATTCAAGCCCTCAGGCTGTTTATTCCTATACAACGAACGGCGGAATCACTTGGTCAACTGCTCAAACAATTTCAGGTTTTAATAATATTAATGCTGTTACATTTTCTTCCTCAACAAACGGCGTAGCAGTCGGCTATGGTGGACTATATTCCTACACAACAGATGGGGGGCAAACTTGGTCAAATACTCAAACTATTTCAGGAATGAGTAATATTTTATCCATTGCATTTTCTAATTAAAAAATTTAGTGGGAGGGGGTAGTCCCCCCCAACTTTTTTTTTTCAATAAAAAAATCTGGCTAAAAACACAACTATTTGATTTTCATTTACTTACATTTTAACAAAAATTGTTAAAATCATTTAACGGTCTAAATGCGTCATATTTGACCGCTATTGAACGATAGTTTTCGGCTTAGTTCTTTATCAAAAAGACAAAAAAAACGGCGTGGCGGGATAGTAAATCGCTAATACGATTATTCTTTCCCTTATTGTTATCTTTTTTTATTTTTCTTTCCCGTTTTTTGTGATTTTATGCGAAACGAAGTTTCGCTAATTACAGAATTGCGTAGCAATTACCTTTTAACATTTCATTAACATTTTTTTTGCTTTTATAAAGTTGTTGTAAATATTTTATAAATCTCTTATAATACTTTTATAATGGCGTGCAACTAATTGAAAATCAATTTTTAGTGTACTATGATGGTGTAGTAAAAAGAGTATGATGGTGTAGTAAAAAGAGTATGATGGTGTAGTAAAAAGAGTATGATGGTGT
>JASGCP010000020.1:0-1829 GCA_030053995.1 Phycisphaerales bacterium | reverse complement strand
AGTAAAAAGAGTGAAAGAAATGTTAAAATTTAAACTTGGTGTAGTAAAAAGAGTATGATGGTGTAGTAAATATATATATATGTACACTATCAAATAAAATATTACTTTTGTATAAAAAAAGATATGGAAAATTTACCCGTTTTGTATAGCAAGAATTCTTTAGCGATTGTCAATCATACTAACTTGATCAACAAGTCGGCTCATGATATGGAGGTTATTGAGGCTAAACTGATGTATGTAATTGAGCAAGGAATGAATGAGGTACTGAAAAATATAGAAAGTTTGGATAAACAAAAGGCGTATTTTCCTATGCGTTTTAACTTTGAGGATTTAAAAAAATATTTTGATGAAAGTATTTTTGAAAATGGGCATTTACAGAGTGCCGTATATAGCATAAATAAAAAAAGACTATTCTATAATGATGCAGATAATAAAGGTACTTGGTGTATCACCCCTTTCCCAAAAACTTACTACAATCAAAAAGAAGGATATTTTGAGGTAAATATTATGACTGAAATATTAGAACTATTTTTGTCCTATAAAAAAGAAAAAGGATTAACTTATTATTCTTTGAGCAATATGATGAAATTTAAAAAAGGGGCGAGCCAAAATATGTATAAAATGCTCTGTGAGTTCCAAAATAACAAAGCCCCAAAAGATGGGCAAAAAATAAAATTAAACGGTTCAACAAATGAATATATTGTACCAGAAGGCTTTAGTTGGTGTCTCAAAAAAATTGAAGATTTTAGATTTCAAATGAATTGTGGTGATTTTAAAGCTACCGATGAAAAAGGTAATGTTCATATTATTAAAGGCAAATACACTGAATTTAAAACTTTAAAACGAAACATTATTGATATTGCTATTAAAGACATAAATGAAAATCTAATTGGAGCGGATGATATAAGCAATCATGTTCAATTAAAGACTTTTACGAAAGGGTTTTCTAGAGATGGCAAAACAGTAGTAGGCTTATTGTTCATTTACAGGCTTCCACGATTAGAATTTAGCACAAATATTGAGCTGTTAGAAGCTACAAAAAAGGGGGAAAAAAAAGAAAGTAACAAAGAGGAGAAAAAAGTTGATTTAGTGGCATGCTATCATGAGCATTTTAGCATGGCTAACATGCTACTTGGATATTTTCGCAAAAAAACGGCGGGATGGTATTCTAATGAAGATGATTATTTTGGGGCAATAAAAAATCTAGTTGACAGCGAAAACTATATTACTTTTTTACGTACCCTTCACGACTATATAAGCATTGAAGCCACCAATCCTAATATTGCTGATGAATACGCCTACAAAAAAAAAATAGTAGAGGCATGCGTACTTAATAGTCGAGCTATCAAACTAACACCTACAGGGGCATTAGCTATACAATGGAAAACACCACAACCATTAAAAACTGCTAAAAAATAGGTAGCTTTGCGATTAAAAAATATGATTAAAAAAATATTATCATTTTTAGGCTAAATCATATTTTGAGGTGCTAAGAGAAGTAAGTTTTAACTCCAAAGAAGAAAAAATGCTTGTCTTTTGTACCATAACTGTCGGTTAAAAATCTTTGTATTCTTGCGTTTAAATTTTCAGCTTTTGCATTAGTGAGTCCTTCCTTAAAATAATCTATAATACTATCATGGTGTCTTTCTAATAAATTATGGATAACTCTAAAGGATTTTATTTTTGAATGTAATATTTCACCCATGATTTCCTTTAACTCTGTACGCTTAGCCGATAGGTTAATAGACTTATTTTTTCGATCATACCATTTTATGGGAGTGTAAAAAAGATTGTGTAAACAGATTTAAGACTTGGTAAATGAAAGAGTA
>JASGCP010000147.1 GCA_030053995.1 Phycisphaerales bacterium | reverse complement strand
TTTTAAAGTCATCAAACTTCTAACATTTTACCCACCCTTTTCGTCATAGAGCCACAATTAACCATTAATTAAGTCCACCCTTTTCGTTATAGACTCAAAGAAAATAAAGACATACCAAAACAATATTCTAAAAAATCATCATTTAGGACGCTCGGCATGTTTCATAAATAATATATCAATAATCACAATGAGTATAAAATTAAGAAGCGATGAAATAATAATTTTTAGTAGAAAGAAAAAGAAATTGCCAAATTCCAACCATTCCACAGCTATAAATGTAAATTCGTATGACAGGGTTAACGACAATATATAAAAAGCGTAGGAAATCCAATTACCCAATAATTTAGAAGACGGTTCTTTTTCTTTTATTTTATTAAAAGATTTATTAACAATAAGCCAGTTTAATAAATAGGGTCTTAAAAAACCTACTACTAAGCAGGCGATGGTATGAATGCCCGGTGTATTCGACAGCACATCCGTTAATATGCCATAAACAAAAACAATCAGTAAAAAAAGGATAGGGGGCACGTCAATGGGTAGCCATAAAATAAAAGCAAAGAAAACTGTTGGTGTTAGCAATAAATTAACAGGATGAATTTGGTTCAGTAACAGTACTTGCAAGAGAATTAAGAAAACGCCTCTTATAATATGTTTAATAATCGTGTTCTGCATGGGCTATTTACCGATTGATATCTGAATAATTAATTGATTTTTTTTCTAATTCTAATTGCTCTTGGTAGTACTGGTTTTCTATGAGATAAACATTCCGCAACTGAGGAAAATTAGCGAAACTCGTTACCTTTAGATTATAAATATTATTACTCTTATCAACATCGATCTTTGAAATAACACCGATCAATAAATTAGGTGGGAAGCTAGTCGAATAAAAACTGGTTACAACGGTATCCCCTAAATGAACAGGTGTTCTGGTATTAATATAATCCAAATCAAACTCATGAATATTTTTGCCGTCCCAATTTAATTTACCAACGATATTATTATTTTTTAGCATACAACTTGTAGTGGCATTTCTATTGATTAGGCTCATTGCCAAGCTCATATTAGGAGAGACTTCTATAATAACACCTACCACATAACTGGAGGGGGTTACTACAGCCATGCCCTTTTTGATACCTTGGCTTGCCCCACGGTCGATGGTTATAAAATTCGTTTGTGTGTACCAGCTATTGTTAATAATATTGGCCATCAGCCAATTATATTTTCTTTCTTGATGATTCATGCCCCCCCAAGACAAATAAACTGAATCTTTGTGTGGTGCAATGAAGTTCGTTGGTAAAGATTGTAAGAGCTTCAAGTTATTCGCTTTTAACTCTTCATTTGCTTCCTTCAAATGAAAATAATTTTTCAGATTTGCATCAGCGGATTCAACATAATACCAGTAATGTGTTAAGAAATTATTATACTTTATATTATAATATTTATTATGCTTAACAAGGAAAGCAACGGATACAGTTTCAAGAAAAATAAAAAAAAAGAAAAAACTTCTTTCTACAAAAAATAAAATTATTCTTCTCACAAAGATTAAAAATTAATTGCCACGGATCAATTTACAACTATGAGCACAATCAATAAAAAAATTAGTTCATTACAAAAGTAAATTGCCTATATCGTTCGAGTGCGATACCGGTGCCTTTTACAACATTTATTAAAGGATCATTTGCTACATGAATAGGTATTTTTAATCGACTGTGAATGCGTTTATCAAACCCCCTCAGCAAAGCCCCGCCACCGGTAAGATATAAGCCTCTTCGATATATATCGGCAGCTAACTCGGGTGGTGTAATTTCTAAAGCTCTTAAAATAGCCTCCTCAATTTTGAATAGACTTTTATCAATGGCGTCAACGACTTCCTTGTAATTAACAATTATTTGCTTGGGCACACCCGTAACAAGATCGCGACCATTAACCGCCATATCTTCTGGGGGGGCTTCTAAAGTTTTTATAGCTGCCCCAACTTGTATTTTTATTTGTTCTGCGGTTCGTTCACCAACCAATAAGCTGTGGTACTTTTTTAAAAATTCAATAATATCGGTAGTCAGTTCATCGCCTGCAATACGAATACTTTGGTCACATACAATACCGGATAGGGCAATAACAGAAATGCCGGTTGTTCCACCACCAATATCAACAATCATATTGCCTACTGGTTCATCCACATCAATACCAATCCCCAAAGCTGCAGCCATCGGTTCAAACACCAAATAAACCTCTTTGGCACCGGCTTGTTCAGCACTGTCAATCACGGCTCTTTTTTCAACTTCAGTTATTGAAGAAGGAATACAAATCATCATACGCCATGAAGGCGGAATAAAATATTTCTTTTGATGAACCAATTTTATAAACTCACGAATCATTAATTCGGCAGCGTTGAAATCGGCTATAACACCATCTTTAAGCGGTCTAACCGTACGAATATTTTCGTGTGTTTTTTCATGCATCATTAACGCCCTTTTACCAACGGCTATAACTTTTTTTGGATTATCCCTACTCAAAGCAATAATAGACGGTTCATTAATCACTACCTCATTATTATGAATAACTAAGGTGTTGGCTGTACCTAAATCAATAGCAACATCTTGAATAAAAAAATTCATAAATTTCATAGTGATATAATTATATTGTTTTATATTCTTTAATTCCTGCAAAATTCAACTAAAATATTCAAATTTTTGTTTTTTTTATATATTTTCTTATATCATGCAAATAACTGTTCCGCTATTCTAATTTTATCGGGCGTTCCAACATCCACAACGATCGTTTGGGAGTGGTCAAACCCTTTAATAATTACCTGTCCAAATAGTTTTTTATATACATCCGTTATTGATATTTTGTTAGGTTCTTTTTGCAATAGTTCAAGAAATTGGTGGCGGATGATATGTACCCCGCTAAATGCTACTTTATTAATTTTCAATTGATTATGACTGTTAATAATCTGTTCCCCTGTCTGATCATTGCCCCAGCCGATAATATTCTCTTCGTTAGTCATCCAAAAATATCGACTACTTTTTCTGTTTGTAACGGCTAAAGTTACTAGGGCGTCTTGATGGGCTTGATGAGTATGAAACATATTTTCCAATGACAAAGTGGTTAAAATATCTACATTCATCAATACAAAATCTGCTTCATCATTAAAATAATTACATGCTTTCTTGAGTCCCCCCCCAGTTTCTAAAAGACTATCTCGTTCATCGCTGATTGTAATTTTGCTTCCCCAACCATCGTGCTTGTTAACAACCTCTATAATTTTATCGGGGAAATGGTGCACATTAATAAGAACTTCTTTAATGCCATACAATTGCAAGTATTCAATGTTTCTTTGTAGCAAGGTTTTTTGATGAATGGATACTAACGCTTTGGGAATTGTTTTTGATACTGCTCCTAATCTTGTGCCCAGTCCAGCACAAAAAAGCATCGCTTTTCTAATCATAGATTTATAATAAAAAGTATTAATCGCGTTTCCAATGTTCTTGGTTAGTATGGTTTAGTGTAATTGATATTGATGGGTACTTACTCTTTAAATACGCATGGGTTTCTATGGCTGCATAAACACTTCTGTGTTGTCCACCGGTGCAGCCAAAATTAATCAGCAGACTTGTAAAATTTCTTTTTAAATAGTTGTCAATAGTCGTATCGAGTAATGTCCAAACCGCCCGCATGTACGATAAAAAAGCAGTTTTTTCTACTAAAAAAATTTGCACCGCCTCATCGGATCCGTTTTTACAAGCCATGTCTGGATTACGACCGGGATTATCAATACCGCGTAAATCAAATACAAATCCGCCGCCATTGTTGTTACCATCTGTTGGGATACCCTTTACATAGCTAAAACTATTGATTGTAATATTGAGTGAGCAATTGTTAGGCAATTTATCCGCCGGCATAAATCTTTGCAATGCAGGAGCGGTATCGAGCATAGCTATTACATGATCTAAAGTAGGTGTTGGAATAGCTATTGTTTTATGTTTTATAAATTCTTTTAAACTGCGTAAGGCTAATGGGATACTTAAAAGAAAATGATTCTTTTGCTGAAAAATGCCTCTAAAACCATAGGCGCCGAGTACTTGCAACATTCTAATCAAAACAAATCCTTGATATTGGTTAACAAATGTTGAAAAATTAAGTGGTGTTTTTCCTAATGACACTAAGCATAAATTGACTTCTTGATAATATAATTGCAGTAATTCATCTTTCCATTGTTGCGGTAGCTGTGCTTTCGCCTGCCATAAAAAACTGGCTATATCGTAATAAATACAGCCTTCCATACCTCCTTGATAATCTATAAAATATACTTGATCATCGCGAACCATAATATTTCTACTCTGAAAATCGCGAAACATAAAATACCGCGTATCAATTAAAGACAAATAATCGGCGAGTGCTTGAAAATCTTTTTGTAATGACTCTTTAGAATACGGTATATACAGTACATCGAGGAAATAATATTTAAAATACAGCAAATCATTTAACACCGCTTGTTTGTCAAATACTTTGGCGTCAACACAATATTTATAATCAATACCTTCGCTACCCATTATTTGCATGGTTGCTAACTGCTTAACGGTTTGCCGTAAAAGCTGTAAGACCTTGGGGGTATAGCCTTTCTGCTCTATTACTGATAATAAATTCCTATCACCTAAATCCTCCTGAAAATAGCAATGCTCATCCGCACTATAATAAAATATTCGTGGTACAGAAATTTTTTTTGCAAGAAAATGGTGGGTGAAATAGTTGAAGGCTCTGTTTTCTACTACATGATTATTGTAAGTAGCGATATAGGTTTGCTTACCAACAGTAATACGATAATATTGCCTATTGCTACCACTCATGGGTAGTGATTCTATTTTATCGCAATCTTGTTGCGTCCATTCATAAAACGCCTTATGTACTAATTCCTTTGCTGTTTGCTGCATCATAAATTTTAAGTAATTATATATTGGGACATACCAAGTTTATTTCTTTCATTACTTTATCTGTTTCTGTTAAAGCAACTATTATTTTTTGATAATGTTCTATGTCATCA